>JBMTAR010000031.1:0-15975 GCA_049428925.1 Gemmatimonadaceae bacterium | reverse complement strand
CGTCCGCCAAGCGTCCGCTGACGATGGAGGATCTCCTCTCCTGGAACGGCATCCGCACCCCGACCCTCTCGCACGATGGGCGCTGGATGGCCTACGTGCTCGCGCCGAATGAGGGGGACGCGCACCTCGTGGGGCGTGGCACCGCCGCGGGAGCGACGGAGACGCGCGTCGCCATCGGCGAGCCGCCGGCCGGGGTCGGTGGCGGAAATGCGGTTGCGATCTCGGGCAACAACCGATGGGTCGCGTACACCGTGTATCCCACGGCGGAGGAGGCGCGGAAGGCGCGACGGGACCGCAAGCCGCTCGTGACCAAGGTGGGCGTGATCGACCTCACGACGGGTGCGCGGCGCGAGTTTGAGCGCGCCCGGAGCTTCCGGTTCGCCGGAGACCGCTCGGATGTGATCGCCGTGCAACTGCTGCCGCCCGATGTGCCGGCCGGTGGCAACGGCACACCGGCTGCGAGCGGATCGACACTGCTCGTCGTGGACCTCACCGATGGGGCGCCGGTCACACTGGTCGGCGTCGGGGAGTTCGCCTTCGACGCGGCGGGGCGGTACCTGGCCTGGACGGTAGACCAGCGCGACCAGCTCGGGAACGGCGTGCAGCTCCGCGAGCTCGCGACGGGAGTGGTGCGTGCGCTCGACGGGGCCAAGGCGCAGTATCGGCGGCTCGCCTGGGCTGACACGGGTGATGCGCTCGCGGTGATCCGTTCGGTGGCGGACTCCGCCGCGCGCGACACCGTGTCGACGGTGCTCGGGTGGGCTCGGCTCGCCTCGCGCGCGCCAGTCGCCATCACGATCGACGACAAGAGCGCGGGGATGCCCCAGGGCCTGATGGTGAGTGCGGACCGCGCCCCGCGGTGGAGTGACACGCAGGGCACGATCTACTTCGGACTGCGCGAGCCGAGGCCCGCGCCCCCGGCTTCGACGGCACCACTGGTGGGCGGCGGGGCGAGTGCTCCCGCGCCTGGCGCGGGTGCGGGGGGACAGATCGCCCCGGCGCGGCAGGACGAGGACACGCCCTCGCTGATTCTCTGGCACTGGAAGGACCCGCGGCTCCAGAGCGCGCAGCAGGTGACCGAAGCGCAGGACCGCAGCTTCAGCTACCTCGCCGCCTGGCATCTGGCGACGCCGCGGATCGTCCGGCTCGCCGATGCCACTGTTCGAGATGTGGTCGTGGCCGACGGCGACCGCTGGGCGCTCGGTGGCGACGTCACGCCTTATGAGCGGCAGGCGAGCGTGGACGGACGAAATCTCCGCGACCTGTACGCCATCGACGCCACGACGGGCGCACGCACGCTCATCGCGAAGGGCCTGCAGAACCCAGGCGGGCCGTATCGCACGCTCCTCGCCCCCGACGGCCAGCGTGCGGCGTGGTACGACGACGGCCACTGGAACGTCTACGACTTCGCGACGCGGCAATCGCGTCGCGTGACCGAGGGCGTTGCCGCGGTGTTCTGGGACGACGAGGACGACCACAACGTCGTGAAGCCGCCGGCGGGCCCGCCCTTCGGGTGGTCGCGCGACTCGCGCCAGCTCTTCGTGCGGGACAACTGGGACGTGTGGCGCGTGGGCGTGGCGGGTGGCGCGGCCCTGAATGTGACCGGAAACGGCAAGGCGCAGGGAATCCGCTACCAGATGCGCGTGGGGGCGGACCCGAAGGAGAAGGGGATCGACCTGACGCGGCCGCTCTTCATCGAGATGTACGGCGAGCGGACGAAGAAGGAAGGACTCGTGCAGGTGGACGCGCAGCGCGGCGGCGCGCGGGTGCTCGCCTGGGAGGACGCCAAGATTGACTACCGGCGCGCACGCGACGCCGACATCTGGGCCTTCACGCGGCAGACGTTCGTCCGCTTCCCCGACTGGTACGTGGCGGACGCGGGGCTCGCGAACGAGCGGCGCCTCACCGACGCCAATCCGCAGCAGGCCGAGGTGGCCTGGAGCGCGGGGGCGCGCCTCATCAACTACACGTGCGAGAACAGCGACACGCCGATGCAGGGCGCGCTCTTCCTCCCCGCCGGCTACGAGGAGGGGAAGCGCTACCCCACCCTGACGTACATCTATGAGCTGCTGAGCCAGGGCTTCCACGCCTACGCCCAGCCCAACGCGACGCGCTACGCGAACCCGAGCGTCTACACCTCGCGCGGCTACGCGTACTTCATGCCCGACATCCGCTACCACCTCGACGACCCGGGCCGCTCGGCGGTCTGGTGCGTGGTGCCCGCGGTGAAGGCCGCGATCGCGGCGGGGATCGTCGACTCGGCGAACGTCGCGTTGCAGGGGCACAGCTGGGGTGGATACCAGACGAGCTTCATTACGACGCAGACGAACATCTTCAAGACCGCCATCGCCGGGGCGCCGCTCACCGACATGGTCTCGATGTTCAGCTCCGTCTACTGGAACAGCGGTAATACGAACCAGGGAATCTTCATCTCAAGTCAGGGCCGGTTCCGCTCCAGCTACGCCCGGAATCCGGATGCGTATCTGCGGAACTCACCGAACCGGTTCGCACAGAACGTGAACATCCCCTTCATGATCCTGCACAACGACCGCGACGGCGCGGTGGACTTCAACCAGGGGATCACGCACTACAACACGCTGCGTGAACTCGGGAAGGAGGTCGTGCTGCTCGAGTACGTCGGCGAGAACCACGGCCTGGCTCGGTCGGCGAACCAGAAGGACTACGCGCTCCGGATGCAGGAGTGGTTCGACCACTTCCTGCAGGGGAAGCCGGCCCCCCAGTGGATGCAGGAGGGCGTGCCACGGCTGCAGATGGAGGCGCACCTGCGCGAGCGGCGGCCGTTGGTGGATCCGAAGGCCGCGCCGAAGAAGCCGATCGCGATGTGAGTCGTGCGCGGGAACCGAAGGGGGCCGTCACCGGATCGGTGGCGGCCCCCCCCGCCGGCGTCAGGTGCGCGGCTCCTGTATCGGCCACCGTCGCACCAACACCGCCGCCACCGCCCACCCGAGCCCCGCCGCCAGCACCACGTCGCTCAGGAAGTGCGCTCTGGCCATCACCCGCGTGAGCCCGCACCCCGCGGCGAGCGCGTATCCCACCCACCGCGCGCGCGGATACACCCGCGCGAGCATCGCCGCCCCCGCGAACGCCACCAACGTATGCGAGCTCGGCATCGCCAACCCGGCGCTGCTCCAGGTCCGGTCCGCCCAGTCGCGGAACGCGTGCACCCCATCATTCGGCTCGGGGCGCTCACGCCGGATCGCGAGTTTCCCCACCTCCGCGACGAGCCCACCGAGCGCGGCTGACCACAAGAGCAGTGAGGCGCGACGCTTCGCGAGCGCGCGGCGCGCGGGCTCGGCCCCCTCCTGCAACGCAATCGCCACGGCGAGCGCGAGCCAGGTGCCGAGGAAGCCGATGATCCGGAGCAGGCGTCCCCAGTCGCGGTCGTAGACCTTCGGGTCGTACCAGTGCGCGTAGACCCATCCGTCCGCCATCCAGGCGAGCCCGGTGAGCACGGCGGTGACGCTGAGCGCGCGCGCGACACGTGACCACGATGCGTCGTGCTGGTCAGAATCCGCGTGCGTGCGGTTCGCGCCTGTCGTCACACCCTCCTGGACATCGGTCATCGTACGAGGGCCTCAAAGCCGGCGAGGATGCGCTCCGTCATCCCCCAGATGGTGAAGTCACCGTGTCGGATCGCCTCAACCTCAAATGAGAAGCTCCGCGCCTGTACGGTGGTACGCGCCCTCGCCTCGGGATGCCAGAGCGCGGACAGGGGGATCCATCGCGCCTCCGCGACCTCCTCGCTCGCGGTGATGGTCGGATCGCCGTGGTAGATGGTCACGAACGGCCGCACGATGATGGACGGCAGGTGCGGCGACCGGGGGCGCAGGTCGTCGAGCGCGCCGAGCACCTGTCCCTGCGCCGCGAGATCGAGTCCCACCTCCTCTCGTGTCTCACGCACCGCGGTGACGTCGAGCGTGGCGTCGCTGGGATCGAACCCGCCGCCCGGCAGCGCGATCTGTCCGCTCCACGGATCGTCGGCGCGTTCCGCACGTCGGATGAGGAGGAGTTCCGCGTCATCGATGGCGAGTGGGCGCAGCACCAACGCGACCGCCGCCTCGCGGAAGGTACCATCCCGACCGGCAAGCACACCCGGGCGCGCCGCGAGGGCACGCGCGACGCGGGCGACGAAGGGATGCGCGCCCGCGTCCACCGAGGTCAGCTCTCGACGGCCCCGCCCGCCGCGGCCCAGGCGCCGAAGCCGCCCGCCATCGACGCCACGCGCGTGTATCCCATCTGCTGCATCGTGTCCGCGGCGAGCGCCGAGCGGTTCCCGCTCGCGCAGTAGAGGACGATGTCGGCATCGCGCGGGGCGACCGCTTCGATCTTCGTCTCGAGCACCCCGCGCGGGATCACGAGCGCCCCCGGGATCCGACCGAGGTTCGTCTCCTGCGGCTCGCGGCAGTCGATAACGAGCGGCGCTGCGGCACCAGCGAGCGCCTGCTGCACCTCGGCGACGGTGACCTGGCGAATGCGCGCCTTGGCCTCGGCGATGAGATCGGAACCGGTCTTCATTGGGATGATCAGGTGGGTGTGAACCAACGGCACGCCGGGCCCAGCTCGCGTCGCGTGCGGCGGGGTGACCCCGACCGTACGCGCCCAGCGAACCGCCCAGCGCTTCATATGTATCCGAGCCGGGCCGCGGGCGCCATCTTTTACCCTATGTCGCTCACCTCGCAGGTCCTTCTCGCGCTCGTCGCCGGCTTCGCGGTGGGACTCCCGCTCGCCGGTGCCGAAGCCCCCCTGGCGGTCCGGCTCCTCGGCGCCCTTGAGCCCCTCGGGCTCCTCTTCGTGAACGCGATCCGGATGACCGTCATCCCGCTCGTCGTCTCGAGTCTCGTCGTCGGCGTCGCCTCCGCGCCCGACCAGCGGACGGTCGGCCGACTCGGCGCCCGCGCGCTCCTCCTCTTCATCGTCGCCGTCGCCGCCGCGGCCCTGGTCGGCGTGACGCTCGGACCGCCCCTCCTCGCGCGAATTCCGATCGACCCTGCGGCGATCGCGGCCCTGCAGGCGAGCGCGCCCGACGCGGCGAGCGGCGCGGCTGCCCTCCCGAGCGCCGGCGAGTGGCTGGTGAGCCTCGTGCCCGCAAACCCCTTCAAGGCGATGGCGGACGGCGCGATGCTCCCGCTCATCGTCGCCACCCTCGCCTTCGCCGCCGCGCTGATGGGGGTCGCTCCGGCGCGCCGCAGCGCCGTGATCGCCTTCTTCGAGGGCCTGATGGACGCGTCGCTCCTCCTCGTACGCGCCATCCTCCGCTTCGCCCCCGTGGGCGTCTTCGCGCTTACCGTCGGCGTGGCGGCCAAGCTCGGACTCGGCGCCCTCGCCGCGCTCGGCGGGTACATCGTGATCGTCTCCGGCCTCTGCGTCCTCTACGTGGCAGGTGTCCTCTACCCCGCCGCCGCGACGCTCGGCCGCGTCCCGCTCGCGACCTTCGCACGCGCGGCGCTCCCCGCGCAGTCGATCGCCTTCAGCTCGCGCTCCTCACTCGCCGCGCTCCCCGCGATGCTCGAGAGCGTGCGCGAGACGCTCCGCCTGCCGCCCGCGATCGGAAGCGTCCTCGTCCCGCTCGCCTCGACCCTCTTCCGCGCCGGCGCCGGCGTCGGCCAGACGGTCGGCGTCTGCTTCATCGCGCGCCTCTACGGCGTCGACCTCGGCGCGGCGCAACTCGTGACGATCGCGCTCACGGCGGTCGTGACGTCGTTCTCCGTCCCGGGCATCCCCGGCGGCTCCATCGTCGTGATGGTGCCGATCCTCACCGCGGCCGGCATCCCCGTGGAGGGGATCGGCATCCTCCTCGGCGCCGACACGATTCCCGACATGTTCCGCACGACCACGAACGTCACGGGACATCTCACCGCCTCCGTCATCCTCGCGCGCGGCGAGCGGGCGTGACGCCGTTCGCGGTCCTGTTCGACCTCGACGGGACGCTCGTCGACTCAATCGAGCTCCTCGTGCAGTCGATGGAGTTCGCATTCGACGACCGCACGCGCCGTCCGCCCCGCGACGAGTGGATCGCCGCCATCGGGACGCCGCTCGATGCGATGCTCGCGCGCTGGGCCGACGGCGATGCCGACGTGGCGCACCTGAAAGCGCGGTATCGCGAATACCAGCTTGCCCATCACGACGCGATGACGCTCGCGTATCCCGGCGCCGTCGCGACGGTCCGTGCGCTCCACGCGGCAGGCCATCCGCTCGGGCTCGTCACGTCGAAGCTCGAGGTGGGCGCACGGCGCGCACTGCGCCTCCACGACATCGAAGCCTGCTTCACCGCCGTCGTGGGAATGGACGCGACCGCACGACATAAGCCGGAGCCCGAGCCGGTCTGGTACGCGCTCGACGCGCTCGGCGGGATCCCGGCGACCCGAGCGCTCTTCGTGGGTGACTCGACGCACGATATGCGCGCGGGCCGCGCGGCCGGTGTGCGGACGGCCGCCGCGCTCTGGGGCCCCTTCTCGCGCGAGCAACTCGCGCCGACGGCACCGGATCATTGGCTGGCGGGGTTCGCGGAGCTCCGCGGTCTCGTGACGCGACTGGCGATGGCGTGATGCCGGCGCGTGCGACGGGGGGTGACACCCTGGGCGCATGCTCACCGCCCACGCCGCGGCCGCACTCCTCGACGGTCTCGCCGAGACCGCTCCGCTCGCGACCCTTCTTCCGCCACTGGGCTTCCCGGCTCCGCGCCGACTCGATCGCGTCGCGCGCGAGCGGCTCGGGCTGACCGACGGTGCCTGGACGGCCGCCCTCGCGATCAACGGGCCCCGACGCGCCCTTCTTCTCGAGACGGCGGATGGTCCGGCGCTCCGGGAGCGACTCCCCGCGCTCGCACGGACCCTCGCGCGCCAGCAGGCGGCGAGTGAGTGGCTGCTCCTCGCTCGGCACGCCGGCACGCGCGAATGCGCGGTCGCCGCACCGGATGCCTCAGGCCGCGGGCCACTGCCCGCGCTCCTCGTCTCACTCGACGCCCTGCGCCCCTCCGATGCGGAGACGCTCGCGGCGCTGGCGGCCGCCGCAGCCGGCGGGGATGCGCTCACGCACCATCGGTGGCGCGAGTGCCTCGGTCGTGATGCGCTCACGGCGCGTTTCTATCGGGATCTGGAGGGAATCGTCACTCGGCTCGGTGACGGCGCCGAGGGACGTGCGGACGCCGAAACGCGCCGCATCGCCGCCCTGCTGACGACGTCGAGGCTCCTCTTCCTCGCGTTCCTCGAGGCGAAGGGATGGCTCGATCACGACCGCGCCTTCCTGCGGCATCAGGTGGCCCGCGTGGGAGGCGCGCTGCACGCGCGGCTTCTGGATCCCCTGGTGTTCGGGACGCTCAACACCCCGGTGCCCCGACGTGCCGCGGCGGCGCGCGCCTTCGGCGCGGTCCCCTTCCTCAACGGCGGGCTCTTCGCGCGGAGCCCCCTCGAGGGGCCCGCCGGCGCGCTACGCCTCCCGGACGAGGCGATCGCCGCCTTCGTCTGCGACCTCCTCCCACGCTATCGCCTCACGATGCGGGAGCAGGCGACGACCTTGAGCGAGGCGGCAGTGGATCCCGAGATGCTCGGCCGCGCCTTCGAATCGCTGATGGGGAGCGCACGCCGGCGCGCGCACGGGGCGTTCTACACACCCCCCACGGTGCTCTCGCGCGTCGCGGAGCGCGGGCTCGCCACATTGCCGGCGGACCCGCTCGTCTTTCCGCGCATCCTCGACCCCGCGTGCGGATCCGGCGCCTTCCTCGTGCACGCCCTCGAGTGGCTCAGCCGACGCCGGAAGGCGGCGGGGGACGATCGTCCCTCGACGACGGTGCGCCGCGAGGTGCTCTGCCGGTCGCTCTTCGGCGTCGATCGCGATCCGATCGCCGTCTGGCTCTGCCAGCTCCGCCTCTGGCTCGCCCTCGTCGTGGACGATGAGCGTACCGATCTCGCCGCGCTGCCACCGCTTCCAAACCTCGATCGCAACGTGCGGCAGGGCGATGCGCTCGCGGGGACAGCGTTCGGCACGACTCGACGCGACGTCGGCGACGGGGCACCTCACGAGGCGGACGACCCAGCGGGCGGCACCCGCATCGGCCGCGGGCCGGCGCTCACCGGATTGCGACTCCGATACGCACGTGCCTCTGGCGCGCGGAAGCGGACGCTGGCCCGGATGCTCGACCGCGCGGAGCGGCAGGCCGCGCGCCTCGCGGCCCAAGCGCGGCTCGATGCCGCGACGCACGCGCGTCGGGAACGACTCCTCGCGGCGCGCGGCCCCGATCTCTTCCGTCGGCGCCACGGCGTCGATGCCTCAGGACATGCCGCGCTCGCCAGATTGCGTGACGCGGTACGGACGGCGCGTGCGGAGCTGCGTGCGCTCCGCACGGGGGCGGCGACGCCTTTCGCCTTCGCGACGCACTTCCCCGAGGCGGCCAGCGCGGGAGGCTTCGACCTCGTGATCGGGAATCCCCCGTGGGTGCGTCCGCACGCGCTCCCGCCCGTCGAGCGTGAGGCGCTGCGCGCGCGCTTCGAGACCGGACGGGCGGCGGCGTGGGAGGCGGGGGCTATGGCCGCGGGCGCCGGCCGCGGCTTCGCCTCGCAGGTGGACCTCGCGAGCCTCTTCGTGGAGCGCAGCGTGCAGCTGGTACGCCCGGGCGGGCACGTGGCACTGCTCCTCCCCGCGAAGCTCTGGCGATCCCTCGCGGGGGGCGGCGTGCGCGCCTTCCTCGCACGCGAGGCACCACCGCTCGCCCTCGACATCTGGGAGGACGACGCCGCCGGTTTCGACGCCGCGGTCTATCCCACGGCGCTCCTCGCTCGGCGCACCGGTGATCCGCCGCCGCGCATCCGCTGCACACGTCGGCACGGTGCGCAGGAGGCCACCTGGTCGCTGCCACGGCCCGCGCTCGCGCTCGATGCGAGTGTGGGGGCGCCCTGGCTGACGCTCCCGCCCGACGTGCGCGCGGCCTTCGACCGCCTCCGCGCGGCCGGCATCCCGCTCGCCACCTCCGCGCTCGGGCGCCCGACGCTCGGCGTGAAGACCGGGTGCAATGCCGCCTTCGTCGTCACGCCGGGCGCGCTGACGGCGCCGGACCTTGTGGCGGTCCGGAGCGGCGAGGCGCACGGTGCGGTCGAACGCGCGATGCTACGGCCGGTGCTCCGCGGCGAGACGTTGCACGCCCGGGAGGTGGCGTCTGGCGAGTCGGTCGTCTGGACGCACGATGTCGCGGGTCGTCCGCTCGCGACACTCCCCCCGCGTGCGCGCCGCTGGCTCGAACGCTGGCGCACACCGCTCGAGCGTCGGACCGACCGCGCGAGTGCGTGGTGGGCGCTCTTTCGCACGGAGAGCGCCGCCATTGACCGAGCGCGCGTCGTCTGGGCCGATATCGGACGTGCGCCGCGCGCGCGCGTTCTCCCCGCCGGCGATCCACACGTCCCACTTAACAGCTGCTACGTCGTGCGCACCCGCGACGAGACCGACGCGCACGCGCTCGCCGCCCTGCTCAACGCGCCGGTGATGGTCGGCTGGCTCGCCTGTCTCGCCGAACCCGCCCGCGGCGGGTATCACCGCTTCCTCGGCTGGACCTGCGCCCTGCTTCCCATCCCGCGTCAGTGGTCGCGGGCGCGCACGATCCTCGCGCCGATCGGGCGGGCCGCGGCGATGGGGCGCCCCATCGATGCGACGAGCCACGACGCACTCGTCGCCGACGCGTTCGGCCTGCCACTGGCCGCCCTCGCGCCGCTGCGCCCTGGCGGCTGATGGGCGCGGGTTCCCCTCGCGGCACCGCTGAAACACTCGTGACGCATCGCGTCGGGCACTTCACCCTGCGACCCGATCAGGTCGCCACGGTCGAGCGACTCCTGGCCTCCGTCAACGCCGTGGGGGGTGCCCTCCTCGCGGACCCACCGGGGACAGGGAAGACCGTCGTCGCGCTCGCGGTCGCGGCGACGGAGCCGAGTGCCGTCGTCTGCGCGCCCGCCGCGGTCCGCGACCATTGGGCCACGCTTACGTCGCACGCCGGTATCGCGCTCCCATTCGTGAGCCTCGAGGCGCTGAGCCGCGGCGCCGTCTGTCCACCGACGTCGCTCATCATCGTCGACGAGGCGCACCAGCTCCGCACGCCGCGAACGCGGCGCTACCGCACCCTCGCGGCCGCGTGCATCGATCGACGCGTGCTCCTCCTCTCGGCCACGCCGGTCGTGAACCGTCTGGCGGATCGCACTGCACTCCTCGCCCTCTTCCTCGGTCCTCGCGCGGGGCAACTCAGTCCGGCGGCGCTGGGCGCCTGTGTGATCCGCGGCGGGACGACGGCCGTGCGGCCGACGGTCGGTCGCGGTGGGACGCTCGATGGGACGGTCACGGTGCCCGGGCTCGCGGCGGCGCTGCGCACACTGCCGCCCCCGCTCCCACTCAGCACCGGCGCGGTAGCGCACCCTCTCGTACTGACCACGCTCGCGATGGCGTGGCAGTCGAGCCTCGCCGCGCTCGACGCGGCCCTCCGACGGCGGGTGCAACGCGGCGAGGCAATCCACGACCTCCTCGCGGCCGGCCGGCGCCCCACCGCGGCGGCGCTCCGCGCGTGGGTGGTCGACGGTACCTCGACACAGCTCGCCTTCGCGGCGTTGGTGGATGCCCCTGACGCGTCGGCGTCGCGCACGGCGATAGGCACCCTCGATACCCACCGCAGGCTCACCGCCGACAGCACCCACGCCCGGGATGCCGACTGGTGCGCCGAGGCGCACGCGGTCGTGCGCCGACACCTCGACGCCGTGCGCGCGTTGCGCGACCGCATCGCGCCCTGGATCGCGCGCGAGGCGTCCGCCCGCGCGATCGCGCTGCGACAGCGGCTCGCGGAGAATCCCACCGACCGCGGCATCGTCTTCGCTCATCATCGCGCGACGGTCGAGGCGTTGCACGCCGCGCTTCGGGCGGATTCTGGCATCGTCTCCCTCACCGGCGCCCGGGTGAAAGCGGCCGCCGGGCGCTGGTCGCGCGCCGAGGTCGTCGCGGCACTGCAGCGCGACGCGGGTCCGTGGCGCCCAGACGACCCGCGCGGGATCCGCCTCGTCCTCGCGAGCGACGTGCTCTCGGAGGGCATCGAACTCCCGGCCATCCGCTGGCTCGTCCACGCCGACCTGCCGTGGACGCCGGCCCGACTCGAACAGCGGCTTGGACGCATCCCGCGCGCCCGCGCCGACGGCGTGGTCCGGAGTTACCGATTCGCCGCCTCGGATGGATGTGTGGGACTGCTTCGTCTCGCTCAACGGCTCGCCACGAAGGCGCAGACCCGCCGGTCCGCCGTCGCGGATGCTGGCGACGCCGCGGCGGTGCGCATCGAGCTCCTCGCGCTTACCCATCGCGCCGCGCGGACAGCGGTGCGGACGGCGGCACTGGCGGGGAGTGACCTGCGGGGTATCGCGCTCACCCGGACTGTCGACGGCGAACGCCTGATCGGGGTGCGCCGTGGCGCGGACGGACGGTGGCGCGCGACGGATGATCCGCGTCGGCTGCGACGGTGGATCGGATTGGTGAAGCGGACCGAGCCGACGGCCGTGAGGCCATCGCCGGCACACGATGCTGCCATCACCACGGTACGGCGTGCGCTCGCGCGATATCTCGCACAGTCGGCATGGCGGGCCGAGGCGGTCGCACCCGAAGTCCCACCACCGGAGCTCACACGACTGCGGCGGCGGCTCGACGCCATCGTGGCGCGAGCGCCCGCGCTCGAGCGGCACGCGACGGCGGCGCGTCACGCGCGGTGGCTCGCACGCGCCGCGGGGCGCCTCGAGGTGGGTCGCGCGCGTCGGCTCCACTCCGCGCTACGCACTCGGGAGGACGCCCCGTTCCTGCGGGCGATCGCGGAGTGCTTCGCGGACGATGTCCATCCCCCGTCCGCACCCCATCCCGCCGGCGCACCCCGGCTCATCGCGACCCTTGTGCTCGTCCCCACGGCACGCGCGTGATCGACACCGACGAAACCCGGGTGGGCACCGCGCCGTATGACGAGTGTGCCCGTCCTTCCTACCGTGCCCGGAGTCCCGATGCGCCGACTCGCCCTGATCCGCCCCGCCCTCCTCGCCACCGCGGCGCTCCTCGCCGCGCCCCCGCTCCTCGCCCAAACGAGCTGGCGATGGAGCGGCACGCTTTCCGCGGGCCGGGCGGTGCACATCCACAACGTGAATGGCGCCGTGGAGGTGGAACCCGGGTCGGGGACGACGGTCGAGGTCATCGCCGAGAAGAAGTGGCGGCGCGGGAACCCCGAGGACGTGCGGATCGAGGCGCGCCAGGCGGGCAGCGGCGGTGACCTCACGATCTGCGCGCTCTGGGGGCCGACGGCGCGGTGCGAGCCCGACGGGATCGTCTCCGGTCGCACCCGCATCCGAAACAACGACGTCTCGGTCAAGTTGACCATTAAAGTCCCCGCGAACGCGCGGGTTGACGCGCACACGGTCAACGGCGGCGTTACCATCACCGGCCTCACCGGCGACGTCGAGATCTCGACCGTGAACGGGAGCATCACGGCGCGAAACACGTCCGGTGCGGTCTCCGGCTCGACGGTCAACGGGAGCATCACCGCGCGCACCACGCCGAGCGCGACGACCGACGTGGCGTTCGAGACGGTCAACGGGTCGATCACGCTCGAACTCCCGACCACGGCGAACGCCGACGTGGATCTCAGCGTCGTCAATGGCCGGATCACGTCGGCACTCCCGGTGCTGCTCGATGGCGAGCTGAGCCGGCGGAAGGTGAAGGCGCGGATCGGCACCGGCGGCCCCGACTTGCGCGCCTCGACGGTGAACGGCAGCATCACCATCAAGACGTATTGAGCCGATGCGCTGACTTCCACCGCCGAGCCACCCGTGACCACCCCTGACGCCATCATCCTCCTCCGCCGCGGGATGCTCGCGCTCCTCCTCCTGGGTGCAGCGGGGCTGATCGGCGAGCTGGTCCTCCTCGAGCACTATGAGGATCCGCAGCAGTTCGTCCCGTTCGCCCTGCTCAGCGCGACGCTGGTGGTCGGCGGCTGGCACGCGTGGGATGGGGGCCGCACCAGCCTCCGGGTGCTCCGCGCGGTGATGGGGTTGCTCATCCTCGCGGCGCCGGTGGGGATCTATTTCCACCTGACCGGGAACTACACGACGGAGCACGACTTCGACCCGTCGCTGCTGGGCCTCGACCTTTGGCTGACGGTGATCCGGGGCGACGCCCCCTCACTCGCCCCGGGGACGCTCGCGCAGTTCGGGCTCCTCGGCCTGCTCTACAGCTGGAGGCACCCCGCGCTGGGGGAGTGAGGATGGCGCGCCGTCACCGACGCCACGCGCGTGCCGCGGCCATGAGGCGAAGCGGGACCGTCGCTCAGGGGCGCTGGGCGCAGAGGTACTCCAGCGCCACACCCGAGAAGTTGCTCCGGAAGACCGGGCCGTAGCCGGGGTTCTGGGGCATACGACGCTCGTAGATCGTTCCCTTCTTCTCGTCCAGATAGATCGTCGTCTGGCGCACCAGCACCGCCTTCCGGGTGCAGTCGAAGGTCGCATCCGCCCGCGAGGCCGTGATGAGTCCCTTCGGCGTCATCGAGGGCGTGCCGTAGGTGCTGCGGACGGTCGCGGAGACCCGATCCCCGTCCCGCACGATCGTCCGCGGATCGACGAAGACGGCGTTGCCGGTCACGGTCCGCCCGATCTCCTGCCAGCGCGATGCGCCTTGCGCGGGGACCGGAACAGCGGCAACCGTGGTCATCGCCGTAAGCGCCAATGCGGCGTGTGCGAGCCGACGGATCAACGAAGGAAGCGACGAGGGGATCTTCATACGGAGAGTGCTCCGGTCAGACGGAATCGACCTGAAAGATCGGCGGTGCGCGTTCAGTTGAGAACTGTCACGGGCGAACGCGTGAGCGCCAGCGATCACGCGGGAAGGGTCGGTCGCGAGGCGTGCCACGCGGTGATACCCGCGGCACCGAAGAGTGCCGCGGCGAGCAGGAACGGGAGCCCCGGAAGATGCACCGCACCGCCGGGAGTGATGGCGAAGGAGAAGGCGGCGGTGAAGAGCGCGGGACCGATCATCCCGGCAATCCCGGTGAGACTGCTGTTGGCTCCCTGCACCTGCCCCTGCTCCGAGGGGCCGACGCGGCGCGAGATGAGGCCAAGCAGCGAGGGATTGAAGAGCCCCGCCGGGCAGTAGACGAGCGCCCCAAGCCAGAAGGCGAGCTCACTCGTCGCGATCCCGTAGAGGAAGAACCCCACCGCTCCCGCCGTGGCGCCGATCGCGATCGCGCGCCGTTCCCCGAGACGCTGCACGAGCGGCCGGACGATGCCACCCTGCACCACCACATTGAGGACCCCGACCATCGCGAGGGCGTAGCCCACGCGTCGCGCATCCCACGCGAGCGTGTAGCCCGCCCAGAGGACGAAGACGCTTGAGAAGACGGTGTGCCCGATCGCATAGAAGAGGCTCGCCGAGGCGAGCCCGATGAGCTCGCGGTGCGCCCGCAGCAGCGCGAGCGACCCGAGCGGATTGGCGCGCGACCAGCGGAACGGGGCCCGCCGCTCAGGCGGCAGCGACTCCGGCAGCACGAAGAGGCCATAGAGCGCGTTGAGCAACGCGATGCCGCCGGCGACGAAGAAGGGGAGCCGCGGGTTCGACGCACCGAGGATGCCGCCGAGCGCCGGGCCGATGATGAAGCCGAAGCCCCAGGCGGCGCCGACGAGGCCGAAGGAGGCGGCGCGGCGCTCGGGCGGTGTCACGTCGGCGATGTACGCCGTCGCGGTGGCGAAGCCCGCCGCCGTCATCCCCGAGAGCACACGCCCGATGAAGAGCCAGGTGAGGGAGGGCGCGAGCGCCATCAGCAGGTAGTCGAGTCCGAGTCCGGCGATCGAGAGCAGGAGGACCGGACGGCGACCGAAGCGATCGGAGAGCGCGCCGAGGAGCGGCGAGCAGAGGAACTGCATCGCCGCCCAAGTGGTGCCGAAGATCCCGTACCAATGCGCGGCCTGCTGCGTATCCCCACCGACGAACCCCTTGATGAGCTGCGGCAGCACCGGGATCACGATCCCGAACGCGACGATGTCGAGGATCAGCGAGACGAAGATGAACGCGAGCGCCGCGCGGCGCGGCGGCGGCGGGGCTGATCCGGCCGGGGCGGCGGGCATCGACGCGGTGGGCACCGACGGGGTGGGAGCCGACGCGGTGGGCGTGCGCCCGGCCGGGCCGGACGACGGATCTGGCGTGGCGTCATCGGTCACGCCCGCAAGTGTAACACGGACCGAAACGCGCCGTGGGGGGAACCTCCAGCTTGTGCCGGGGGAAGAATGACGGGACGTTTGGGGCACGTCTCCCCGGACGTTCCGCTCTGAGGCCCCCCCGGACCCTGTCCCGGCGTCGCGCCGGGCCACCCGCATCACCCGCACTCAGGACCCCGCGATGTCCGAGCGTCACGCGACTGACCGTCACGACCCCTGCACGGGCGCCTGTCCCGACCTCGGCGCGGACCAAGACCGCCGCGGCTTCCTCCGGGACGGCCTCCTCGCCGTCGCAGCGCTGACCGCGATCGCCGGCGACGCGGTGCCGCTCGAGGCGATGGCGCGCCGCCTCACCACCGGCCTCGCCGTTGGCGCCACGGTGACGTACGACATCCCGGCCACGGACGGGGCGACAATCGATCGTACGCATCGCGTCATCCTCATCCGCCACCAGGGGATGATCTACGCCGCCGACCTCGAGTGCCCGCACAAGGGGACGATGGTCCAGTGGCAACCGGCGGAGCAGCGCTTCTTCTGCCCGAAGCACAAGAGCACCTTCCGCCCGGAGGGGACGCGCATCCAGGGCAAGTCCCCGCGCAGCCTCGACCGCTACGCCGTCCGTCTCGAGGGCGGGAAGGTCGTCGTCGACACGGCGCAGCCGATCGACGGCGATGCCACCGGGTGGGCGCAGCGCGGCGTGCGGGTGGGGTAAGCAGCCGTCGGGCGTCGAGAGGCACGACGCCCGGCCGTCCGACCGCGCACC
>JBMTAR010000030.1:0-15977 GCA_049428925.1 Gemmatimonadaceae bacterium | reverse complement strand
CGGATGGCAGGTCCAGCCCGACCGCCGCACCGTGCAAGGTGAGCTGGAATCGGCCCTGGAGCGCCTGGTGGGCACCCCACTTCGGGTGACGGGCGCCGGCCGCACCGACGCGGGCGTGCACGCTCGCGGTCAGGCCGCCGGGGTCCGCCTCGCCGCGCATTGGTCACCCGATCGGTTGCGTCGCGCGTTGAACAGCCAGCTCCCCGCCGACCTCTGGGTCGCCGACGTGCGCGAGATGCACCCCGCCTTCCACGCCCGCTTCAGTGCCACCGCACGTCGCTACACCTACGCGATTGGCACCACCGCCGGTGCCGCATCCCCGTTCTGTCGCCGCTGGGCGACCCCGTGGCACGATCCGGTGGACCGGCCGGCCCTCGACTGGTGCGCCGAGCGTCTCGCGGGGGCGCATGTCTTCCGTGCGTTCGCTGTCCGTGGGACCGCCCCCGATACCGACGATCATCGGTGCGAGGTCAGCCTCGCACGCTGGCGCCCCGCCACGGTGCCGGAGGCCGGCGACCTCGTCTTCGAGATCGCCGCGAATCGGTTCCTGCATCACATGGTCAGATTCCTCGTGGGCACGATGCTCGACGTGAGCCGTGGGCGTCGGCCCCGCGAAGAGTTCGCCGCCCTGCTCACCGCCGAAACAAACGACGAGGTCTCGCCCCCGGCGCCGCCGATGGGGCTCTGCCTCGAGTCCGTCACCTATCCCCCCGAGCTCTACGCCGCCTGATGCGCCTGTACCTCGCCTCCGTCCTCCCCGATGAGATCGAGTGGGCTCACACGCTGGGCTGGTGCGACGGGATCGTCGCGACGCCTGGCGTCCTCGCGGCGACCGTGCCGCACGCCGACCCGCGCGAGATCCTGAGCGAAGTCGCGGCCGTCTGGTCATTGCCGATCTTCACGAGCGTCGGGTCCCTCCAGGCGGATCAGATCGTCCGTGAGGGAAAAGCGCTCGCCCGGCTCGCGGAACAGATCATCGTGGCCGTGCCGTTCATCGAAGATGCGATTCCCGCCCTGCCTCGCCTCCGGGCCGACGGTATCCGTTGCGCGGCCACCTTCGTGCACTCCGTGGCGCAGGGCCTCCTCGCCGCGAAGGCCGGCGCTGCGCACGTCGTCGTCTCGGTCGACGCGCTCGAGGCGGTCGGCCAGTCAGGGGAGGCGGTAATCCGCGACCTCCGGCAGGCGCTGGATCGCTCGCTCCTCGAGTGCGACGTCGTGGCGGGCGCCCCGGCGAACGCGACGCGGTTCGGCGACCTCGCGGCCGCCGGTGCCGATGCGGCCGTTCTCTCGCCCGAAGGGCTGCGGGCCCTGCACCAGCACCCGCTGACCGACCGTGGCGTGGACCGGTTCCTCGTCGACGTGAGCCGCCGCGCCAAGCCCCGAAAGGCACGATGAAGCGCGTCCGGACCCGCCGCGTGCTGCTCGCCGCCGTCCTCGGGTGGGCCGGGCCCGCCACCTCGCAGGGGACGGTCGACACGCGCGCTGCCGATTCCCTTCGCCACGCGATCGATACGAGCCGTCGTACCGCCATCACGACGGCCGTCGCCCGCGTCGCCCCAGCCGTGGTCACCGTGCAGACGGAGCGCGTCGAGCGGACCGTCGCCACGCCGTTCGACGTCTTCTTTGGCGCGAGGCCAGGAAGTCAGGTGCAGGCGGGAATCGGCTCAGGTTTCATCATCGACCGCGGCGGCGTGATCGTCACGAACGCGCACGTCGTGCAGGGGGCGAGTCGGATCCACGTGGCGCTCCGCGACGGCACGACCTACCCCGCGACCCTCGTCGGGGCGGACGAACTCAATGACATCGCCGTCCTGCGCATCGAGGCGCGTGACCTGCCCACGGTCCCGCTCGGCAGCTCGCGCGACCTCCTCCTCGGCGAATGGGTCGTCGCCATCGGCAACCCATTCGGGTTCCTCCTCGGTAACAGTGAGCCGTCCGTCACCGTCGGCGTCGTCAGTGGCGTGGGACGGAACCTGACTGGGCGCGGTGACGGGCCAAGCGTCTACGTCGACATGATCCAGACCGACGCCTCGATCAATCCGGGCAATTCCGGTGGACCGCTGATCTCAGCGGCTGGCGACGTCATCGGTGTGAACAGCTCGATCTACAGCCCGACGGGGGGCAGCGTCGGCCTCGGATTTGCGATCCCGATCGATCGCGCGCGTCGTGTGACGGAAGACTTGCTCGCGCACGGGGCGATCCGTCGGCCGTGGATCGGCGTCAAGGTCGCGCCGGCCGCACCTGGGGCGAGCCGCAGCAGCCTGACCACCGGCGCGACGATCGACCGGGTCGTGACGGGGAGCCCCGCCGCCGAGGCCGGCCTGCGTGCGGGTGATGTGATCGTCCGCAGCCGGGACCGCGCCATCCGCAACGCCTACGACTGGGAGGCGGAACTCCTCGACCTCCGCGTCGGGGAGCGCGTCGCCCTGCAGGTGCGACGTGGCGCGCGCGAGGAACGCTTCACCGTCCCGGTGAAGGACCTTCCGGAGGTGGGGGCGGAGCGCGTCGCCGTCCTCCGCGAACTCGAACTCATCACGTTGACGGCGGCCATCCGCGCCGAGCGCGGGGTCAAGTCGCCGCAGGGAGCCGTCGTCGTCGGCGTGAGCGACCGGGTCGCGCAGGCGCTCGGGATTCGCGCCGGCGACGTTATCGTGCAGATCAACAACACGCCCGTGACCGACGCCCAACAGGTCGCCGCACTGCTCCAGGCGGCGGGGGGCCGCGGTCCGATCCGCATGTTCCTCGAACGCGGCGGCGCCGTCTACTCGACTGATTTCCGCATCTCATGACGCACACTCAGTACCGCTCACCACTCGCCGAACGCTACGCCTCTGCGGCGATGCTCTCGCTCTGGAGCCCGCAGACCCGCCACGGTCTCTGGCGCCGCCTCTGGCTTGCCCTCGCGGAGTCGCAACAGGCCCTCGGCGTGGCCATCCCTGACGAGGCGCTCGTCCAGATGCGGGCGCACCTCGATGACATCGACTTCGACGTTGTCGCCAGCTACGAGGCGCGGTTCAAGCATGATGTGATGGCGCACGTGCACGCCTTCGGGGACCGCGCCCCCGCGGCCCGCGGCGTCATTCATCTCGGCGCGACGAGCTGCTTCGTCACCGACAACGGCGATCTCCTCCAGATGCGGGAGGGCATGACGCTGCTGCGGGCGCGACTCGTCGCCGTGCTCCGCGCCCTCGCCACCTTCGCCGAGCGGTGGCGCGACGAACCCACGCTCGGCTACACGCACCTGCAGGCCGCGCAGCTCACCACCGTCGGGAAGCGCGCGACGCTCTGGATGCAGGACCTCGTCCTCGACCTGCGCGACCTCGACCATCGTCTCGCCACGCTGCCCCTCCGCGGCGTGAAGGGGACCACCGGCACGCAGGCCAGCTTCCTCGAGCTCTTCGGCGGTGACCACGCGCTGGTGCGACGGCTCGACACGATGGTGTGCGAGCGGATGGGCGTCCCCGCCTCGATTGCCGTGAGCGGGCAGACCTACACGCGCAAGCTCGACGCCCAGGTCCTCGACGTGCTGGACGGGATCGCGGCCAGCGCCGCGAAGCTCGCCAGCGACGTCCGGATGCTGCAGGCGTTCGGCGAGATCGAGGAGCCGTTCGGAAAGGACCAGATCGGGTCGAGCGCGATGGCGTACAAGCGCAATCCGATGAAGTGCGAGCGGATCAACTCGCTCGCCCGCTTCATCCGCTCCGTGGCGGGAACCGCGAACGAGACGCACGGCGTGCAGTACTTCGAGCGGACGCTTGACGATTCCGCGATCCGCCGCCTGGTGCTCCCCGAGGCGTTTCTCGCGACCGACGCGACGCTCATCCTGCTTGAGGCCGTGGTGCGCGGGCTCGAGGTCCATCCGGCACGGATCCGCGCGCGAATCGCGGAGGAGCTCCCGTTCATGGCGACCGAGTCGCTCCTCGTGCAGGCGGTGCAGGCCGGCGGGGACCGGCAGGAGGCGCACGAGGTCATTCGTCGGCACTCGATCGCCGCGGCCCGCGCGATGAAGGACGAGGGGCGACCGAACGACCTGCTGCAGCGCCTCGCCGGCGACCCTGACTTTCCGGTGGACGCCACGGCGATGGGGGCGGCGCTCGCGCCGAGCCAGTTCATCGGCCGCGCCGCGGCGCAGGTGGACGATTTCCTCGCCGAGGTCGTGCACCCGCTCCTCGCGGCCAGCGCCGAGGTGCGCGCCGGCACGGATGAGGTGCGCGTATGAGTCCGGTTCTCGTCGGGCAGACGGCCCTTCCCCTCCCGTTGCTACGGCGTGGGAAGGTTCGGGACGTGTATGTGGTCGATGCGGAACGCCTGTTGCTCGTCACGAGCGACCGGGTGAGCGCCTTCGACGTCGTGATGCGCGAGTTGGTCCCGTACAAGGGCGCCGTCCTGACGCAGGTCAGCGCGTGGTGGCTCCGGCAGTTCGAGGGAGAGGTCGCGCACCACCTCCTCTCCTGCGACGTGGACGACATCGTGACCGCGGTCCCGACCCTCGGCGCTCACCGCGATGTGCTGGCTGGGCGGACCATGCTCTGCCGCCGAACGGAGGTCTTTCCGGTGGAATGCGTGGTGCGCGGGTATCTCGCTGGCTCCGCGTGGAAAGAGTACCAGGCGACCGGGACCCTCGCCGGGGAGGCGCTGCCGCCGGGCCTCCGCGAGAGTGAGCGGTTCGACCCGCCGGTGTTCAGCCCCGCGACCAAGGCGGAGAGCGGGCACGACGAGAACATCACGATTCCGCAGATGGCAGGCATCGTCGGAGCCGAGGCCGCCGCGACGTTGGAGCGACTTGCCCGCCGGGTATACGGTCGCGGCCGTGAGCTCGCCGCCGCGCGCGGCATCCTGATCGCCGACACGAAGTTCGAGTTCGGACGCGCCGCCGATGGAATGATCCTCCTGATCGACGAAGTGATGACGCCAGACAGCTCACGCTTCTGGCCCGCCGACCAGTATGCGCCCGGGCGCGCGCAACCCAGCTTCGACAAGCAGCCGCTCCGGGACTGGCTGGACGCCGAACGTCGCGCCGGCGGGTGGTCCGGAAACGCCCCGCCCCCGACCCTCCCCGACGAGGTGGTCTCGGCGACGAGCCGACGCTACCTCGATGCCTTCGAGCGCCTCACTGGCGCCCCCCTCGACCTGACCCGACTCCCGTGACCGTCGCCCGCGAAGGGATTCCCTTCATCCTCATCGCCCTCGCGCTCGCCGCCGCCGGCTACACCGCCGCGCTCGCGAGGCGCTCCTGGCCGCTCTGGCTGCTCGCGTTCGTCCTCACCCTGCTCTGCCTCTGGGTCGTGTACTTCTTCCGCGATCCCGAGCGGGAGGGCCCCCGCGGCGCCACCCTCGTGATCTCGCCAGCGGACGGACGCGTCATCGACATCCGCGAGGTCGACGAGCCGTCGTATCTCGGGGGGCGTGCCATCCGCATCTCGGTCTTCATGAACGTCTTTAACGTCCACGTGAACCGCTACCCGGTGAGCGGGCGCGTCGAGCAGGTGCAGTACAACGCGGGGAAGTTCATCAACGCCGCCGCCGAGAAGGCGTCACTTGAGAACGAGCAGATGTCGGTCGGCGTCAACACGGGGACCCACAAGGTGCTCTTCCGACAGATCGCCGGGCTCGTCGCTCGGCGCATCGTGACGTACAGCAAGGTCGGGGATACCGCCGAGCAGGGGGCGCGGATGGGGCTCATCCGCTTCGGTTCGCGGGTCGATGTCTTCGTCCCGGTCGGCAGCACCATTCGCGCGCAGCTGGGGCAGAAACCCGAGGCGGGCGTCTCCGTGCTGGCCGAGCTGCCCAGCGGACCGCAGTGATGGCCCGCCGTCGCTTCCCCCGTCCGTCGATGGTGATGCTCCCGAACGGGCTCACGCTCGGGAATCTCTTCTTCGGCATCTACGCAATCGTCTCCGCCTCGCGTGGCGAGCACGACCAAGCCGGCTGGTGCATCGTGCTCGGCGGCTTCTGCGATGCGCTCGATGGCCGGATTGCGCGCGCGACCAACTCCGGCAGCGCATTCGGCGAGGAGCTCGACTCGCTCGTCGATGCGATCTCGTTCGGGCTCGCACCGGCTCTGCTGATCTACTTCGCCGAGCTGAACAGGACGAAGTGGGACTGGATCTTCGTCTTCCTCTTCGCGGCGTGCGCGGTGATGCGTCTCGCGCGGTTCAACATCGAGCAGGCGGGTGCGGAGACCAAGGCGAAGTACTTCACCGGGCTCCCGAGCCCGGCGGCCGGGGGTACGCTGGCGACGTACTACTGGTTCAGCCAGACCCCGCTGTATCAGACCGTGTTCTCCGGCTGGCCCTGGGAGACGATCCTCCGCTGGCTGATGCCGACGCTCAGTTTTCTGATGATCAGCAACGTGCCGTACCGGGCGTGGCCGCGGTTCAGCGTTCGGACGCTCGATGGCGCGCTGGGTCTGCTGCTGCTCGTCTCGTCGGTGGTGGCGCTCTTCGTGATGCCGCGCGAGTTCTTTTTCCCCGTTGGCGTCTCATACGTGATCATCGGCATCGTGATGGCCGTGCTCCGTGGCGTACTCGACCTCCCCAACCCCCTCGATCCCGATGGCCTCCCGGCGCCCGCCGACGGCCCGGAGGACTTCCGCTCGTGACCCGCTTCGTCGTCAGTGTCCACATCGTGCCCCGGAAGGGGCTCCTCGACCCGCAGGGGAAGGCCGTCGCCGATTCCCTCCGCACCCTCGGCTTCGCCGGCGTCCACGACGTGCACGTCGGGCGGCACCTCGTGCTCGACCTCGAGGCCGCGGACGCCGCCGATGCCGAGCGCGCAGTCCGCGACATGTGCGGCCGACTCCTCGCGAATCCGGTGACCGAAGACTTCGAGATCGCCGGGATCCGCCCCGCATGAAGGTCGGCGTCGTCTCCTTCCCGGGCTCCAACTGCGACGAGGACGCGCTCCTCGCGATCGTCGAGCGTCTGCACGAATCGGCCGTCCTCCTCTGGCACAAGGACCACGACCTGCAGGGCGCCGACGTCGTGATCCTCCCCGGGGGCTTCAGCTACGGCGACTATCTGCGCTCCGGCGCGATCGCCCGGTTCTCGCCGATCATGCAGGAGGTCGTCGCGCACGCTCGACGGGGCGGGCCCGTCATCGGCATCTGCAACGGCTTCCAGATCGCGTGCGAGGCGGGACTCCTGCCGGGCGCGCTCCTGCGGAACGTGAGCCTCCAGTTCCGCTCGATGCCCGTCACGCTTCGCGTCGAGACCACCGCGACCGTCTTCACGCGCGCCGCGGCGGTCGGCGCGCGCCTCACGATGCCGATCGCCCACGGCGACGGCCGCTACACCGCCGACGCGGAGACCCTCGCCCGACTCGAGGGCGAAGGGCAGGTGGTCTTCCGCTACGTCGACGCCACCGGTGAACCCACCGACGCCGCCAACCCGAACGGGTCGCTCAAGAACATCGCCGGGGTGTGCAACCCCGGTGGCACCGTGGTCGGCATGATGCCCCATCCCGAGCGCGCGCTCGAGCCGCTCCTCGGCTCGACCGACGGCCTCGTCCTCTTCGAATCCCTGCTCGCTTCCGTGAAGGCCTGACCAGTGACGACCCACGCCACGCCCCGGCCCGGCGACCCGGCCATCACCCCCGCGCTCGTCGCCGAGCACGGCATCACGCCCGACGAGTACGACCGCGTGGTCGCGATGCTCGGCCGCACCCCGACCCTCACCGAGGTCGGGATCATCAGCGCGCTCTGGAGCGAGCACTGCTCCTACAAACACTCGCGCCCGGTCCTCAAGACGCTGCCGACGCAGGCCCCGTGGGTGCTCCAGGGCCCTGGCGAAAACGCCGGCGTCATCGCCATCGGCGACGGGTTAGCCGTGGCGTTCAAGATCGAGTCGCACAACCACCCGTCGGCGGTGGAGCCGTATCAGGGCGCCGCGACGGGGGTCGGCGGGATCCTGCGTGATGTCTTCACGATGGGGGCCCGTCCGATCGCGATGCTCAACTCGCTCCGGTTCGGTTCACTCGACACGCCCCGGGTGCGGTACCTGGTGGCGGGCGTCGTGAAGGGGATCGGCGACTACGGCAACTGTGTCGGCATCCCGACCGTCGCGGGCGACGTGATGTTCGACGCGGCGTACGAGGGGAATCCCCTCGTGAATGCGATGTGCGTGGGGCTGCTCCGCGAGGAGGAGCTCATCCGGGCCAAGGCCGAGGGCGTCGGCAACCCGATCATCGCGGTGGGGGCACGGACCGGCCGTGACGGGATCCACGGCGCTTCCTTCGCCTCCGAGGACCTGTCCGAGGAGAACGAGGCGAAGCGGCCGCGCGTGCAGGTCGGTGACCCGTTCACGGAGAAGCTTCTGCTCGAGGCGTCGCTCGAGCTCATCCGCTCGGGCCACATCGTCGCCATTCAGGACATGGGCGCGGCGGGGCTCACCTCCAGCAGCGCGGAGATGGCGGAGCGTGGAGACGTGGGCGTGACGATCGACACCACCAAGGTCCCCGTCCGCGAGTCCGGGATGACGCCGTACGAGATCCTACTGAGCGAGTCGCAGGAGCGGATGCTCGTCGTCGCGACCCGAGGACGCGAAGCCGAGGTCAAAGCGATCCTCGCGAAGTGGGACCTCGTGGCCGAGGTGATCGGCGAGGTGATCGCGGAGCCGGTCTACCGCGTGACCGAGGGCGACCGCGTCGTCGCGGAGTTCCCGGGCACGCGCTTGGTGACCGACTGCCCGCAGTACCACCCGGAGGCGCGCGAGAGCGAGGCGGCCATCGCGCGTCGGACGCGTGACGTCTCGGCCATCACCGAGCGTCCCGAGGAGTCGGATCCCCGCTGGACACTGACCCGCCTCCTCGAGGCCCCGACGATCGCGAGTAAGCGCTGGATCCATCGGCAGTACGACTCGACGGTCCGCACCTCGACCGTCGCCGGCCCGGGTCACGCCGACGCCGCGGTCATCCGCATCCGGGGCACGCGCAAAGCGATCGCGGTGAAGACCGACTGCAACGGGCGGTATGTCTACCTCGACCCGCGCGTCGGTGGCCGGATCGCCGTCGCCGAGGCGGCGCGCAACGTCGCCTGCACCGGGGCGACCCCCCGCGCGATCACGAACTGCCTCAACTTCGGCAACCCAAAGAAGCCGGAAGTGTTCTTCCAGTTCCGCGAGGCCGTGTACGGGATGGGCGATGCCTGTCGGGCGCTCGAGACCCCCGTCACCGGCGGGAACGTCTCGCTGTACAACGAGAACCCGCAGGGTGCGGTCTACCCCACACCGACCATCGGGATGGTCGGCGTGCTCGAGGACGCGGCGCACGCGACCCGGATGACCTTCACCACCCCCGGTGACGCGATCCTCCTCCTCGGCGAACCGCGCGAGGAACTCGGCGGCTCGGAATATCTGTCGTGGATCCACGGCACCGTCGCCGGGGCCCCGCCGGCCTGCGACCTGGACGCGGAGAAGGCGCTCATCGGCACGATCCTCGAGGCCATCCGCGCCGGTCACGTGCGCTCGGCACACGACTGCTCCGAGGGCGGGCTCGCCGTCGCGCTCGCGGAGTCGTGCATGGCGGATGAGTCGAGCCCACTCGGAGCCGACGTGGACCTCTCGATGTGGGCCGCGCTCTCGACGCGCGCCCTCCTGTTCGGGGAGACGCAGGGGCGCATCGTCGTCTCGACGGCCGCCGCGGATGCGGTGGCCGCGATCGCCACGCGACACGGCGTCCCGGTGCAGCGCATCGGGACCGTCCGTCCGGCGACCGATGGCCTCACCCTGCAGGTCGGCGCCGCCCGCTGGACCTCGCCGCTCGCCACCCTCGCGGACGCCTACCACGGCGCCATCCCGCGGGCGATGTCGCGCGCCGCGGCCGAGGCGGTGGTCACGGAGGGCGCGGCCTGATGTGCGGCATCTTCGGTATCTCCGGTCACCCCAGCGCTGCGGCGCTGACGCACCTCGGCCTCTATTCCCTGCAGCATCGCGGCCAGGAGTCGGCGGGCATCGTCGCCGTCGATGGCGATCAGGTGCGCGCCATCCGAGCGATGGGGCTCGTCTCCGACAAGTTCGCCGCGGATGCGATGTCGACGCTCACCGGCGCGGTCGCAATCGGGCACACCCGGTACTCGACGGCGGGGTCCAGCACGATTGACAACGCCCAGCCGAAGCTCGTGCACTTCCGTGGTGGGCACATCGCCCTCGCGCACAATGGGAACCTCACCAACGCGGCCGAGCTCAAGGACACCCTCGAGGCGGAGGGGTCGATCTTCAGCTCCTCGGCGGACTCGGAGGTCATCGTCCACCGCCTCGCGAAGGCCCGTGCGACCGCGCCCGAGGCCCAGCTGGCCGAGGCGCTCGAGGGAATCGAGGGGGCGTACTCCCTGCTCGTGGCGATCGGCCAGACGCTCCTCGCCGCGCGTGATCCGTACGGGTGGCGTCCGCTGGCGATGGGGCGCCTCAACGGCGCGACCGTCTTCGCCTCCGAGACCTGCGCCCTCGACATCGTCGGTGCGGTGGCGGTCCGCGAG
Organism: Gemmatimonadaceae bacterium; assembly: GCA_049428925.1. GTDB lineage: Bacteria > Gemmatimonadota > Gemmatimonadetes > Gemmatimonadales > Gemmatimonadaceae > Pseudogemmatithrix. Next base: position 5,506 of record JBMTAR010000030.1, on the reverse strand, counting down.
GTCGCGCCCGGCGAGATCGTCGCGGTCGAACCCGACGGCTCCACCCGCACCCTCCAGCGGCCGCCGGCGCCGGTCCTCCACCGCTGCGTCTTCGAGCACGTTTACTTCGCCCGGCCGGATTCGCGCGTCTTCGGCGGATCCGTCGATCGGGCGCGGCGTGCGTTAGGGCGCCGCCTGGCGCGGGAACATCCGGCCCCCGGCGCGGACTTCGTCTTCTCGGTGCCGGACTCGTCGAACTCCGCGGCCCTCGGGTTCGCCGAGGCCAGCGGTCTTCCGCTCGAACTGGCGCTGATCCGCAACCACTACGTCGGGCGCACGTTCATCCAGCCCACGCAGCAGGGGCGCGATGAGAAGGTGAAGGTGAAGTACAACGCCGTACGCGAGATCCTCGAAGGGAAATCCGTCGTGATGGTGGATGATTCCATTGTCCGTGGGACGACCACGCGGGGGCTCGTGTCTCTCATCCGCGCCGCGGGCGCGCGTGAGGTGCATATGCGGGTGTCCTCCCCCCCGATCACGGGACCCTGCTACTACGGCATCGACACCCCGGACCGCGCACAGCTCATCGCGGCCCAGCATGACGTGTCGGAGATCGCTCGGCTGATCGGGGTCGACACCCTCGGCTACATCTCGCTCGATGGGATGCTGCAGGCGGTGCCGGATGGGCCGGACGGGTTCTGCCACGCCTGCTTCTCGGGGAGCTACCCCACCCGGCCGCCCGCCGCCCCGGTCCAGATCCGGCGCAGCTGACGGCCTGAGCGCCCCACAGGGGCGCGGAGGCCTGCCGTGCAGCAATCCGTCTACTTCTTCGCCAATGGCCGCGCCGAGGCCACCAAGGACGACAAGGACCTTCTCGGCGGGAAGGGCGCGAATCTCGCGGAGATGACGAATCTCGGGGTGCCGGTGCCCCCCGGGTTCACCATCCCCTGCCCCCTCTGCGACCGCTACCTCGTGGACGGCAAAATCCCCGCCGAGCTGCCGTCTGAGGTCGACCGCGCACTCGCGCGGCTCGAGGAGGCATCGGGCAAGCGATTCGGCGACCCGGAGAACCCGCTGCTCGTCTCCGTTCGGTCCGGGGCGCGCGTCTCGATGCCCGGGATGATGGAGACCATCCTCAACCTGGGCCTCAACGATGACACGGTCCGCGGGCTCGCCGCGCTGAGCGGGAACCCCCGATTCGCGTATGACTCGTACCGCCGCCTGCTCCAGATGTACGGCGACGTCGTCCTCGGCGTCCCGCTCCACGACTTCGAACACCTGCTGGCGGCGAAGCGCCTCACCACCGGCGCGCGGACCGATGCGGAACTCCCCGCGGAGGCGCTCCAAGCGCTCGTCACGGAGTACCACCAGCTGATCCGCTCGGTCACCGGCTCGGCCTTCCCCCACGACCCGCGAGAACAGCTCTGGGGCGCCATCGAGGCGGTCTGGAAGTCGTGGACGCTCAAGAAGGCGGTGGACTACCGTCGGGTGAACGGCATCGCCGAGACCCCGGGGACGGCCGTCAACATCGTGGCGATGGTCTTCGGAAACCTCGGCGACGACTCCGGCACCGGCGTGGCCTTCACACGCGATCCCTCCACGGGGGAGCGCGTGTTCTACGGCGAGTTCCTGGTGAACGCGCAGGGGGAGGATGTCGTGGCGGGGATCCGCACTCCGCAGCCGATCGCCGTGATGGCCGACCGCCTGCCGGAGGCGTACGCAGAGCTCCTGCGCACGCAATCGCTCCTCGAGCGGCATTTCCGCGATATGCAGGACCTCGAGTTCACCGTGGAGCGCGGACGGCTCTATCTGCTGCAGACCCGGACCGGGAAGCGGACCGCGGCGGCCGCGGTGCGCATCGCTCGCGATCTGGTCAACGAGGGACTCATCTCCCGCCCGGAGGCGCTGCAACGTGTCCCCGCCCAGCAACTCGACCAGCTGCTGCATCCCGTCATCGACGCGGCCGCCCGCGGGACGCCGCTCTGCGTCGGCCTCCCGGCGAGCCCCGGAGCGGCCTCGGGCATCGCGGTCTTCGACGCTGACGTCGCCGAGTCTCGGGCGGCACGCGGGGATGCGGTGATCCTGATCCGCGACGAGACGACGCCAGAGGACTTCCATGGCATCGTCGCCGCCCGGGCCGTCCTCACCGCCCGGGGCGGGATGACGTCCCACGCCGCCGTCGTCGCACGCGGGATGGGCAAGTGCGCCGTCGTCGGATGCGGCGTGCTCCGCGTCGATGCCGCGCATCATCGCGTGACGATCGGCGAGACGGAGGTGCGCGAGGGGGATTGGCTCACACTCGACGGCGGCACGGGCGAGGTCTTCCTCGGTGACCTCCCCACGATGCCGAGCGAGGTGATGCAGGTGAGCGCCGGCACGCGGACCGCCGATGAGGCGCCGGTGTATCGCGGCTTCGCGGAACTGCTGGGCTGGGCCGATGCGCGGCGGCGGCTCAAGGTGCGTGCGAACGCCGACACGCCGCACGATGCGAAGGTGGCGCGCGGGTTCGGGGCCGAGGGGATCGGCCTCTGCCGGACGGAGCACATGTTCTTCGACGGCGAGCGCATCCACGCGATGCGCGAGATGATTGTCGCACACGATGAGGGGGGGCGCCGCCGGGCGCTCGCCAAGCTCCTCCCGATGCAGCGCGAGGACTTCGAAGGGATCTTCACCGCGATGGACGGCTTTCCCGTCACCATCCGCCTCCTCGACCCGCCGCTGCACGAATTCCTCCCGCACGGCGGCGAGGAGGCGAAGCTGCTCGCGCGCCGCGTCGGCGTGACCCGCAGCGAGCTGATGCGCGTGGTCGATGCGCTGCGCGAGACCAACCCGATGCTGGGTCACCGCGGGTGCCGACTCGGGATCACCTATCCCGAGATCACCGAGATGCAGGCCCGGGCGATCTTCGAGGCGGCCACCGCGGTGACGCGCCGCGGCGGGATCGTCCTCCCCGAGGTGATGATCCCGCTGGTCGGGACGGTGGAGGAGTTCCGGCACCAACGTACCATCGTCGACCGCATCGCCGCCGCGGTGGCGCGTGAGACCGGGACGGCGATCAAGTATCTCGTCGGGACGATGATCGAACTCCCGCGCGCGGCGCTGACCGCTCGGGCGATCGCGGCGGAGGCCGAGTTCTTCTCCTTCGGCACGAACGACCTCACCCAGACCACCCTCGGGCTCTCCCGGGACGATGCCGGGCGCTTCCTGCCGCTATACGTGGAGCGCGGGATCTTCCGGGACGATCCCTTCCAGGTGCTCGACGTGGACGGGGTCGGTCGGCTCATCACCCTCGCCACGACCGAGGGTCGTGCGGCGCGCAGCGGGCTGAAGGTGGGGATCTGCGGCGAGCACGGTGGCGAGCCGCGCTCCGTCGGCTTCTGCCACTCCACGGGGCTCGACTATGTGAGCTGCTCCCCGTTCCGGGTGCCGATCGCCCGGCTCGCGGCGGCGCAGGCTGTCGGCACGTAACGTTCAGCGGTGTCCACTCCGACGCCCCCCTTCGACGCCCTCGGCGGCGAGTCCGGCATCCGTGCACTCGTCGATCACTTCTACGACCTCATGGAGCGCGCGCCGGAGGCGACGACGATTCGTCGTCTGCACGCCGCCTCGCTCAAGCGGAGCCGGGAGAAGCTGTTCGAGTATCTGACCGGATGGAGCGGCGGGCCGCCCCTGTACGAGTCCAAGTACGGGCATCCGCGGCTCCGGGCGCGCCACCTCCCCTTCCCAATCGCCTCGCGGGAGCGCGACGAGTGGCTCTGGTGCATGGATCGGGCGCTCGACGCGCACCCGGCGCCGGAGCCGGTGAAGGCGTTCCTCCGTGAGCGCTTCACTGCCCTCGCGGACCACATGCGCAACCGACCGGACGAGATCGTCTTCCCCGGAGAGGCATGACCGGTATCCTCTCGATTAGCTTCGACCGATGACCGTCGTCGCCAGCCTCCTGGAGCTCCTCGAGCTCGAGCCCCTCGAACACAACATCTACCGCGGGCAGAACCGTGACCTCGGGACCGGCCGCGTCTTCGGTGGGCAGGTCTTCGCGCAGGCGCTCGTCGCCGCGCGACGCACCGTTGAAGATGGCCGCGAAGCCCACTCAGTCCACGGGTACTTCCTCCGCGAGGGGGATCTCACCGCCCCTATCGTCTACTTCGTCGACCGACCACGCGACGGGCGCAGCTTCACCAGCCGACGCGTCACGGCGATTCAGCACGGTGAGGCAATTTTCCACCTCTCCGCCTCGTTTCACGTCGGCGAGCCGGGCATCGATCACCAGTGGCCGATGCCCGAGGTCCCCGACCCGGAAACGCTCACCCCGGAGCTCGACCTCATCAGGACGAATGCGCACCTCATCCCGGAGCCGATCCGCGCGATCTGGACGCAGGACCGCCCGATCGATCTGCGGCTGATCTCGCCACGGAATCCCTTCGTACCCGGGGAGGCGGTCGGGCCGGTCGACGCACGTCGCGCCGTCTGGTTCCGGGTCGTCGATCGGATCCCCGACCCGACGATCGTTCATCAGGCCGTGCTCGCCTACGCGTCGGATTACGGATTCCTCCCGACGGCGTTGCTCCCGCACGGGCTCACGATGCGCGACCGCCGCGTCCAGATCGCCTCGCTGGACCACACGCTCTGGATGCACCGCCCCTTCCGCGCGGACGAGTGGCTCCTCTATGTGAGCGACAGCCCCTCCGCCCACGGAGCCCGCGGGTTCGTGCGTGGCCAGGTGTTCACCCGCGACGGGCAGCTGATCGCCTCGGTCGCCCAGGAGGGGCTCATTCGGATGCGCGACGGCGTAAAGTAGCCGTGCGGCGTGGGCACGATGGGCCGCATTGGCCTGTGTGTTCACCTGGGTCCCACTCTCCCTGTGGCGCGGACCCCCATTCGGCGCGGCTTTTCGGATGGGGGATGCGGAGGCCGGCGCGTGGGGTCCCCTCGCCACGGGGGTCTGGCAGCTCGGGATGGTGATGCTCGTCCCGGCACTGCTCGTGGCGCCGCCGACCGTCGTGCTCTGGGCCTGGCGCGAGGAGCGGCAGGGATGAGAAGCGCGAACCGGGCCGCCCCGAAGGGCGACCCGGTTCGCATCACCGCGACGGGCGGTGAGTGGAGGCGGGGAGATTCGAACTCCCGTCTTGCATAAGATCTTCCACAGCGTCTACGCGCGTATCCCGCCGATTGATGTCTCCGGGCGCTGGCCGGCAGGCCGCCCACACACGGATGAGTCCACTGCAGTCTCACCCGCGGGCGGTGGACGCACCCTTGGGCCAGCCCGGATTTGCGATACCTGAGCACCGCCCCGGGCGGGCTGCCTCTCAGGCACTGCCGGAGTAAGGCTAGGCCTTACGCGGCGAGAGCGAAGTTGTTGTTCGCAGTTGGAAATGTCCCGAGTGTTTTACCAGGAACCCGAGGACCTGGGCGCGCAGCCACGGAGCCACCTACACAATCGAAACCAGTCGCCCCCATTGCTACACGGGGATGATACCCCGACGGACGGGAATGTTCAACGTGGACACGAATGGCGGACGCGAATGGC
>JBMTAR010000029.1:0-16033 GCA_049428925.1 Gemmatimonadaceae bacterium | reverse complement strand
GACTGGGTGACCTTCGCCGACTGGATCTTCTTCGGCGCGACGGCCGCCACGCTCTTCGTGTGCCGCCGCCGTACCGCGACGGCGACGGCCCTCGCCCCGCTTCACCCGTGGTCGACGGGGGCCTTCATCCTCGCGGCTGGGTACGTCGTCGCGGGGGCTGTGCTCTCCAATCCTGCCAACGCGCTGCGCGGGACGCTGATGCTCGCCGCGGGCGTGCCGGCGTATGCGTGGTGGCGGTGGCGCGCCGCCACGGGTGCTCAGCTCGAGTAGTAGCTCGCGTTCTCCTCGATGTAGCCCTTGGTGAGGTCGCACCCGTAGGCCGTCGCCTCCGCGGGGCCCACGCCGAGGGCGATCTCGAGGTCCACGACCTCCGCGGTGAGCGCCTGTCGCACCACCGCGTCCTCGAACGTGAGGCGCTCCCCGCCACGCACCACCTGATGACCGTTGATCCAGGCGTCGGTCGTCGCCGGATGCACCGTGCAGTCGAAGCACTTGCCGACCGCCATCAGCAGCCGACCGACGTTGGGGTCGGCGCCGTGGACCATCGTCTTGACGAGCGGCGAGTTGAGCACCGCCTTCGCGATGAACCGCGCCTCGCGGTCGTCGCGCGCGCCGCGCACGTGCACCCGGAGCAGGTGCTCCGCCCCCTCGCCGTCGCGGCCGAGGATCTCCGTCATCCGCACACAGCCGGCGGTCAGCGTCGCGAGGAAGGCGGCCTCATCCACGGGACCTGCGAGCCCGTTGGCGAGGATCGCGCAGGTGTCCGACGTGCTCGTGTCGGTGTCGACGCTCAGCATATTGAACGACCGGCCGATGGCCGCGCGGAGCATCGCGTCCAGCGTCGCCGGCGCGATGGCCGCGTCGGTGAAGATGTAGGCGAGCATCGTCGCCATGTTCGGCTCGATCATCCCCGAGCCCTTCGCCACCCAGGTGATCGTCGCGTCACCCACGCTGGCCGAGAGCGCCTTGGGGTGCGTGTCGGTCGTCATGATCCCCTCGGCGCCGACGAGGGGATCGAGCTGCAACTCGGCGGCCATCCCGACGACCCCGGTCTCAATCTTCTCGATCGGGAGCGGTACGCCGATGACGCCGGTGGAGCTCACGAGCACGCGGTCGGCACGGGTGCCGAGCTCCGCCGCTGCAGCCGCCGCCATTCGGCGCGCGTTCGCCACGCCGGGGGCGCCGGTCGCGACGTTGCTCACCTTGCTGTTGGCGATGATCGCGCGCAGCGTGCCGCCGCGAATCGTCTCGCGGCCGAGCACGATCGGCGCGCCCGGGAAATGATTGCGCGTGAAGACCGCCGCGGCGGCGGCGTCGACATCGCTGACGAAGAGGGTGAGGTCCTTCGCCGTGGGCTTGAGCCCGACGTTGCGGCTCGCGCAGCGGAAGCCGCGCGGGAAGCGCGCGGGCGTGTGGAAGTCGGTCATGGGAGGGGAAGATTAACATCGTCGGTCGGGCGGCGTCTCCCTTCGCAGGACGGCGTCGACGCCGTCATCCACCCAGGAGCGACTGATGCCCACACCCGCCCGATTCCTCTCCGCTCACCTCGTCCTTGGCGCGACGCTGCTCGTCGGCGCCACATCCGCGCTCACCGCGCAGCCCGTCGGGCCGCGTGGGGGTCAGCGGGGCGGCCCGCCGCCGGTCGAGCCGGGCGCACCGCTGGGGCGTCCCGAAGCCGGGCCGGGTGCGCCGATGCTCCGGCAACGGCTCGCCGAGCGTCCCCTCGGCGTCACGGCGATCATCAACCTTCGGCGTCGGCTCGAGCTCACCCCACGGCAGGTGATGCAGCTCGATTCGATCGAGCGCGGAGTGGCGACGCAGCGGACCGCGCTGCTGGAGCAGCTGCGCGCTGAGGCGCGTCGGTCGGGTGGTCCAGGAGGGCCAGGGGCGCTACCGCGTGTCGGCGCCGTGCGACCCTTGCCGGACTCGGTGCGCGCCCGATTGGCGGCGCTCCGACCGCAGGTCGAGCAGCTCCGCCGCACTGATTCCGCCGCGACGGCGGCGGCGGAGCGAATCCTCACCGAGCCGCAGCGGGCCCAGCTGCGTGAGGCGCGGGCCTTCGCGCGGGGCCGCGCGAGTGCAGCGCGCGGTGCAGCGCGCGCTGCGGGGATGCGGGTACGCGGCGGGATGCGCGGTCCGACGATGGGGCCTCGTCCCGGGATGGGAATGCGCGGTGGGATGGGCCTGCGCCCCGGGATCGGGGTGGGTGGTCGTGGCTGGATGGGGCCCGGGCCGCAGCCGGGCATCCGGCCCGGGGTGCGTCCCCGCGGCTAACGCAGCGCGCGCGCGAAGCAGTGCTTCTCGCCCACCTCGATCTCCGTCCGATCCACCTGCTGGTAGCGCGCGATCTTCTCGGGGTACGTGCTGAGCGTGACCCGGGCAAAGCCGCAGTGCAGGAAGAGGTCGTCTGAGTACGACACGGCGAAGAGGGTCGCGTACCCCCGCCGCGCGGCGAGCGCCACCGCCGCCTCGATCAGCGTCCGGCCGTGCCCGAGGCCGTGGGCTTCCTCGGCCACCGCCAGCGAGATCAACTCCGCGACGCTCGGGCTGTATTCGTCGAGCGCCACGCACCCGAGCACCCCGCCGTTCGCGTCGCGCAGCACGCGGTAATCCCCGAGATGGTTCGCGGCGAAGTCCGCGGTCCGTGCGAGCGTCAGGCCCGACCCGGCATAGCGGTTGTTCAGCGAGAGGATCGACGGGATGTCGGTCTCGTGTGCGACGGTGATGCGCGTGTTCATCGTTCGACGGCCTCGAGCCGGGTGAGAGCGATGCGGAGCGGAACGAGCGTGGCGAGCACGCAGACGAGGGCGGCCGCGCCGAACCAGGGAGCGAGTGACCACGCGGGGGCGGGTGTGCCGAACGCCTGCGCGGAGAGATACCCGTAGACGGGGCGCGCCTCCAGGATGACCACGATCGCGATGAGCGCGATCGACGCCATCATGTACAGCAGGCCGCCGAAGCTGGTGGGAATCTGCGCGGCGTTCTCGGTCTCGAACTGCGGGAAGAGCGTCCCCATCGCGATCGCGAGGCCGGCGAGCGCCACGGTGAGCATCGTGATGGTCGCGAGCGAGACGGCGATCATGAACGGGCTCACCTGCAGCAGCCAGTCCGTCACGCCCACGATCCCGAGCGCCACGGCGAGCAGCGGCAACGTCCCCACCCAGAACTTCGACCAGAGCAGATCCCGCATCCGCAGCGGACTCGCCTTCAGCAGCCAGAGGGTCCGCCCTTCGAGGGAGACCGCCGGGAAGAGGAAGCGCGCCGCGACCGACGCAAGCACGAAGCCCGCGAGGACGAGGTTCAGGAACGGCACCACGTTGCGGAGGAAGAAGGTGATCCCGTCCCCCTGCAGCGGCAGGAACTTGATGTTGTACACGTAGACGACGACGAGGACGCCGAGCAGGATGAGCTGCGACCACTGCGTGGTGTCGCGGAAGAAGACGCGCACCTCCTTCAGCACCAGCTCACGTCGGAGCACGCCCCACGGGCCCAGGAGCCGATGCAGGAGGCCCCGACCCCGCGCCCGGCCGGCCACCCGCTGCCCACCCTCCTGCGCCTTGCTGAAGCCGCGGAGGTAGGTGCCGCGGTGCAGCAGGGCCCCGAGCACCACCACCGCCGCCGCCGTGGTCCAGAGGAGATAGAGGGGGAGCCACGCCGGCTCCCCCGTCAGCTGCCCCATCAGCACCTGCTGCGCCCACTCGCTCGGCAGCAGCGGGGAACTCGGCGTTCGCAGCACCGCGACGAACTCGACGAGCGACCGGAATCCCTCGGGCCGCGCGAGCCGCTCGGGGCGCACCAGCCGAATCACGAGGACGAGCGCCCCGGCGGAGAGCACCGCGATGACGGAGAGGATGTCGCGTGTCCGACGCGCCGGGAAGATGTTCACCAGCAGGAGCGTCGCCGCGGCGCCGATGGCGCTCGGGAGCACGAAGTACGGCAGGAGGACCGCCACGCAGAGGAGCGCGAACCGCCAGCCGCCGTCGAACACCACCCCGTAGGCCGAGAGGAGGGGCACCGCCACGAGGAGCACCATCCAGCTCGAGGCGATGAGTGTCTCGAGCAGCTTCGCGGCGTAGACCCGGAGCCAATCGACCGGTGCCGCCACGAGCAGGTCGAGGTCCTTCGCGAGGAAGAAGCTCGAGAGCGCGGTGATGACGTTCGACAGCAGGAGGATCGACCCGAAGCCCACGAGGAGCAGTCCGAGGAGCTTCCCCGCGAGCACCGGCCCGATCTCCTCCACCCCACGGAAGTACTGGAGCAGGCGGTAGAGGACGCCGAAGCTCAGCGCCCAGAACAGGATCCCCGTCCCGCCGAGGATCGCGGCGCGCGCCCCGCGCCCGCGCTCCCCACGGGTCGCGCGCGTGCGGGCGGTCAGCCACTTCGGGCGGAGCAGCAGCCCGAGCGGCGCGTCGGGCAACGCGTCGGGCGTGTCGCCGAGCGAGGTGCCGGCCGGCACGCTCAGGTCCTCACGCATCGAGGACGTCCACGAGGGTGCGCGCCGCCTGCTCCCCCGTCAGTCGGAGGAAGATCTCCTCCAGCGCGCCCGCCCCCTGCTGCGCCCGCAGCTCAGTCATCGTCCCGCTGGCCCGGATCCGCCCCTGGGCGATGATCGCGAGGCGGTCGCAGAGCGATTCCGCCACTTCGAGCGTGTGGGTCGAGAAGATGATCGTGTGGCCGCGCCGCGTGTACTCGCGGAAGAGGTCCTTCAGGATCCGCGCCGCCTTCGGATCGAGCCCGACCATCGGCTCGTCGACGACGATGACCGCGGGCCGATGCACGAAGGCGCTCGAGATGATGAGCTTCTGCCGCATCCCGTGCGAGTAGCTCTCGACGAGTTCGTCACGCCACGGCTCGAGGTCGAAGAGCGCGAGGAGCTCCTGCGCGCGTCGGTCGACCGCCGGCCCCTCCTGGTCGTAGAGCCCGGCGACGAAGCGCAGGAACTCCATCCCCGTCAGCTTCTCGTAGATGAACGGCCGGTCGGGGATGAAGCCGAGCGAGGCCTTCGCCCGCACCGGATCCGTCGCGAGGTCGACGCCCGCGATGCGGATCGTCCCCGCGGTGGGGCGCAGGATCCCGGCGAGCATCCGCAGCGTCGTCGTCTTCCCCGCGCCGTTCGGGCCGAGGAGGCCGAAGAGCTCCCCGGCGGGCACCTGCAGGTCGATCGCATCGACCGCGGTGAACGTGCCGTAGCGCTTCGTGACCGCGTGGAGTTCGATCATCGGTTCGGCACGACCTCGAGTTGGAGGGATCCCATCAGGCGGAGCAGCTCGACCTGACGCGCGAGCCCGCCGACGACGAAGCGAAGGTGCGCGGCATCAGCCGGGAACTGCCCGAAGGTCGGATCGACCGCGACCCAGTCGCGGAGCCAGACCTCGGGCCACGCGTGGTAGTAGAAGTGGCCGTCCACATACGTGAGCCCCGTCGCGATGCGCGTCGGGAGCCCGACGGCCCGCGCGAGCGCGGTGAAGAGCTGCGCGTGCTCGTTGCAGTCGCCGCGCCGCGTGCGGAGCACCTGCGTCGCGCTGGGCACCGTCACCGCCACCGCCTTCTCGAGCGAGTCGAACACCCACCGCGTCAGCCGCTCTGCGACCACCGCCGGGTCTCGGGCATCCCCGGCGATGCGCACCGCCAGCGCGACGATCGCCGGGTCGCTGACCTGCAGCAACGGCTCGTCCCGCAGCGTCTCCGCGTGTGTCGCGCGGAACCCCGGGGGCGGGGCCGCGAGGCTCCAGTCCGCACGCAACGCGGCACGCGGCTCGCGCCGGACGTCGAGGACGGGCGCCGTGAAGCGCTGGCGCCCCCCGTCGAGTGCGAAGCCGGTGACGTCGACGCCCGCGACGCGCACCCGCAACGCCTCGAACGCGGCTGACGCGGGGACGACACCGGCGCTCACCGCCGTCGCACGCCGGAGCCCGTTGGCGGCCTCCCCTGGCGTCGTCATGGCGGTCACGCGGTCCCGCCGCCAATTGGTGAAGGCGAGTTCGAACGCCGTGCGGCGGAGCGTGATGCCGCCCGGCTGTGTCGCCTCGACCACGCGTCCCGCGCCATCGACCCACCCGGTGAAGCCGGGGCCATCCGCGCTGGTGAAGCGCCAGGCGCGCACGGTGTCGGTCCGCGCGGCCACGAACCGCGCCGAGGTCGAATCGAAGGCGGCGCTGTCCACCACCGTGAAGAGGGACTCCGCGTCGATCCGCAGACGGAGGGTCGCCGACGCCATCGTCATCGGGTCGAAGCTGGCGAGGGTGACGAGGCCACCAACCTTCGGCGCGCGGACGAGCACCGCGACGGCGGGGATCAGCGCGGGGAGCACCACCGGGCCGCGCACCGGCACGCGCTGCGAGTCCGCCGGTTGCCCCGGCGCGTCGATGGTGAAGACGATGGCGCTGTCCCCCTCGGTCCGGCCGACCGCGTGCATCGGGGCCACGGGGGTCTCGACGCGCACGTCAAATGCCCGCAGCGCGAGCCCGCGTGAGAGTGTGATGGCCGCCGTCGCGCTCGCAGCGATCGTCTGGCCGGCCACGGGGAGGTCCGCGGTGAACTGATCCGTCACGACCACCGTGCTGCGCGTCGTGTCGATGCTGGTGGACGCATAGCCGATGGGGCGCCCGTCCTGCGCCACCACAAAGAAGGTGGTGCCCGGTGCGAGCCGCAGCGCGGCCTCGGCGAGCCGGTCCGCGTCGGAGCGTGTGGCCGCGCGCGCGAGGACGAGCCCGACGCCCCCGCCCCACGCCAGGAGCACGAGAATCGCGACCCGCACGCGGCGGCGTCCGCGCCGTCGCCGGCCCGCAGCGTCGATGGTCATCGCGCCTGCGCCTCGCGCGCGCGGCGATGATACGCCGCCGCCTCCGTGCTGCGGCCGAGTCGGTCGAGGACCTTCCCCATCCCCTTGAGCGCTCGCCAGTGCGACGGGTCGATCGCCAACGCCGCCTCGTACGCCTCCAGCGCGCCCCGAAGATCATCCGTCTGGTTCAGCGCCTCACCGAGGAAGTACCGGCCGGTCACCGAGCGGGGGTCGGCGGCGGTGCCCGTGCGGAGCGGCACGAGCGCATCGCGCCATCGCGCACGCCGGCACGCGAGCACACCGGTCTGGATCGCCAGCTCCGCTGCCGGTGCACGCAGTGCCGCCGCCTCGCGGAGCACCCGTTCCGCCTCCGCGTAGCGTTGCAGCGCCCCCAACACGCTCGCCTTGGCGCAGAGGATCAGGGGTCGCTCCGCCCCTGCCGCATCCGCGGCGTCGAGGACGGCGAGCGCATCGCGGGCGTCGCCACGGCGCTCGAGATGCGACGCCCACGCCAGAGCGGCGGCGGTGTCGCCGGGCGCGCCCGGGGGGGCGCGGCGTAGCGACTCCGGCGTCACCGGCGGAGGCACGGTCGGCGCGATCGGCTCGCGCGGCACCTCGGGCGCCGGGCGGGGCGCGCCCGAGTCGACCGCCACACGGATCGGTTCCACCGGCACGGCCACCGTCATCGGCCGATCCTCGCCGTCGACGCGACCGGCGACGAAGCGGGGGTTCTCGATCTCGCTGTCGTCGTACGACCACTCCCCGCACACGGGGGGCTCCCGCACCGTCGTCACCACGATCGCATCGTCCGCGCCGTGGGACTCCATCGTCAGGAACGACGCCCCCTCGAGCATGCCGAAGGAGAGCTGGGCGGGATCGTCGGGGGGACGGGGGGAGGGGCGCTCGGTCACGGTGGCGAGGGCGCGGGAGTCGCGATCCTCGCAATCTAGCGCCGCACCACGACCCGACGCCGTCCGGGGAGGCCCCGGTGCCACCCAGTGGACCCCGACCCTTCCATTCGGGGGAGGGGCCCCTGAACTTGGATGACTATGCCCGGTGACTCGCTGATCGTCCGTGGAGCGCGCGAACACAACCTGAAGGGGATCGATGTCACGATCCCGCGCGACCGCCTAACGGTCATCACGGGCCTCTCCGGTAGCGGGAAGTCCTCCCTCGCCTTCGACACGATCTTCGCCGAGGGACAGCGCCGGTACGTCGAGTCGCTCTCCGCGTATGCCCGTCAGTTCCTCGGGTTGATGGAGAAGCCCGACGTCGATGTGATCGAGGGGCTCTCCCCCGCGATCTCCATCGAGCAGAAGACCGCGGGCGCGAATCCGCGCTCCACAGTCGGCACGGTCACGGAGATCTACGACTACCTGCGGCTCCTCTACGCGCGCGCCGGCACGCCGCACTGCCCGCAGTGCGGACGCGGTGTCGCTCGGCAGACGCCGTCCCAGATCGCCGACGTCGTCCTCGGGTGGCCCGAGGGGACGCGCATCGAGGTCCTCGCGCCGCTCGTGCGCGGCCGGAAGGGGGAGTTCCGCGACCTCTTCGAGGATGCCCGGAAGCAGGGCTTCGTCCGCGCCGTCGTCGACGGGGCGGTCGTCGAACTCGCCGATCCGCCGAAGCTGAACCGCCGCGTCAACCACGACGTCGCGATCGTCGTCGACCGCCTCACGGTACGCGCCGAAGATCGCGGACGCCTCACCGACTCGCTCGAGACGGCGCTCCGCCTCGCGAGCGGACTCGCCCAGGTGGTGCGCCACGACGCGGGCGGCGCCGCGCAGCTCTTCTCCGAGCGCTACGGCTGCCCCGACTGCGGCATCTCGATGCCGGAGCTCGAGCCGCGGCACTTCTCCTTCAACTCCCCCTTCGGCGCCTGCCCCGCCTGCTCCGGGCTGGGCACGACCCGCACCGCGAGCGCGGATCTGGTGCTGGGGGATCCCTCAATCTCGATCCTTGAAGGGGTTGTCCTACCGTGGGGCGAGCCCGACGGCGCCCTCCGGCGCGTCATCCTCCCCGGCCTCGCCAAGCACCTGCGCTTCGAGCTGAACACGCCGTGGGGGAAGCTGCCCGACCGCGTGAAGTTCGAGCTCCTCTTCGGCTCGAAGCAGAAGGGCGACGAGGGCGCGAAGTGGGAGGGGATCCTCGCCAACGTGCAGCGCCGGTACCAGGAGACCGGCTCCGACGCGATCCGCACGGACCTCGACGCCTACATGGTCGTCACCGAGTGCCCGACGTGCGCCGGCGCACGGCTCAAGCCGGAGTCGCTCGCCGTCACGATCCACGGCCGGACCATCGCGGACTTCACTGCCGCCTCCGCCGGTGAGGCCCTCGCCTTCGCCGAGACGGTGCCGATCCGCGAGGCGGGGCGTCCGGGGCTCGACCCCGGCATCGCTGGCCCGATTCTGAAAGAGGTGCGTGAGCGGCTGCGCTTCCTGGTGGACGTCGGGCTCGATTACCTGACCCTCGATCGCGCCGCCGAATCCCTCTCGGGCGGCGAGGCCCAGCGCATCCGCCTCGCGACGCAGATCGGCTCCCGCCTCGTCGGCGTCCTCTATATCCTCGACGAGCCGAGCATCGGGCTCCACCAGCGAGACAACGCGCGCCTCCTCGGCACGCTCCACCGCCTACGCGACCTCGGCAATACGGTGCTCGTCGTCGAGCACGACGAGGAGACGATTCGCGAGGCCGATCATCTCATCGACCTTGGACCCGGGGCGGGGAAGCGCGGCGGCGAGGTCATCGCGGCTGGTACCGTCGCCGAGGTGATGGCGGTCGAGCGGAGCATCACGGCGCAGTACCTCAGCGGGCGCCGGAGCATCCCGACGCCGTCGCGGCGGCGACCGGTCGACCCCGCCCGCGTCCTCCGGATCGAGGGGGCCACGGCGCACAACCTGAAAGACGTCGACGTCACGATCCCGCTCGGCACCTTCGCCGCCGTCACCGGCGTCTCCGGCTCCGGGAAGAGCACCCTCGTCGAGGACATCCTCCAGCGTGCCCTCGCGCGGCACTTCTACCGCGCGCGGGTCGTCCCCGCGGCGCATCGCCGCATCTCCGGCCTCGAGCACCTCGACAAGGTGATCGACATCGACCAGGCGCCCATCGGCCGGACGCCGCGCTCCAATCCCGCCACGTACACCGGGCTCTTCACCCCGATCCGCGACCTCTTCGCCGAGATGCCCGAGGCGAAGCTCCGCGGCTACGGGCCGGGACGCTTCTCGTTCAATGTGAAGGGTGGGCGGTGCGAGACCTGCCAGGGCGATGGCGTCATGCGGATCGAGATGCACTTCCTCCCCGACGTCTACGTCCCGTGCGAGCAGTGCCGCGGCAAGCGGTACAATCGCGAGACCCTCGACGTGAAGTTCCGCGGGATGAGCATCACCGAGGTGCTCGACCTCACCGTTGAGGATGCCCTCGCCGTCTTCGAGCACCAGCCGCGCATCCACCAGAAGCTCCGCACCCTGATGGAGGTGGGGCTCGGTTACATCCACCTGGGGCAGAGCGCCACCACCCTCTCCGGCGGTGAGGCACAGCGCGTGAAGCTCGCGACCGAGCTGAGCAAGCGCGACACGGGCCGGACGCTCTACATCCTCGACGAGCCGACCACCGGGTTGCATTTCGAGGACGTGCGCGTGCTCCTCGAGGTGCTGCACACCCTCGTCGACCGCGGCAACACCGTCCTCGTGATCGAGCACAACCTCGACGTCATCAAGACCGCCGACTGGATTGTCGACCTCGGCCCCGAGGGTGGGACCGGCGGCGGCACCGTCGTCGCCACCGGCACGCCCGAGCAGGTCGCCCAGGTCCCGGGCTCGCATACCGGCGCCTACCTGCGCCGTCTCCTCGAACGCCCCTGAGCCGGACGCCTCCGCATGGTCTCCCTCCTCGATATCATCGGCCCCGTGATGGTGGGCCCCTCCTCCAGCCACACCGCCGGCGCGTGTCGCCTCGGTCTCATCGCGCGTGACCTCGTGGCCGGGACTCCTGAGCAGGCGCTCATCGAACTGCACGGGTCCTTCGCCCGCACCGGCGAGGGGCACGGCACCGACAAGGCGATCGTCGGCGGCCTCCTCGGCTTCCGCCCCGATGATGAACGGCTCCGCGACGCGCTCGCGATCATGGAGCGCGAGGGGCTCGACTTCCGGTTCGAGAAGACGACCCTCGGCGACGAGCCCGCCGTCCATCCGAACACTGTCCGCCTCACCGTCACGCGGCAGCACCGCCGCCACGTGATGGTCGGCGCCTCGCTCGGGGCGGGCCGCATTCGCGTCTCGGAGATCGACGGCTACCCCGTCGAGATCGATGGGTCGCACCACGCCATCGTCCTGGTCGCTGAGGACATCAGAGGCTCCATCGCCCGCATCGCGGGGCGGCTCAGCGAGGACGGCGTCAACATCGCCACCTTGCGGCTCACGCGGAAACATCGTGGCGGGGACGCGTTCATGGTCATCGAAGTCGATGACCCGGTGGCGGAGGCCGTCGTCGCCGACCTCAAGGCGCTGCCCTGGGTCCGCTGGGTGCATCGCATCGCGAAGGTGGGGGGCTGATGTACCACGCGCTGCAGGACGCCATCCGTGAGGCCGAGTCGCGCGGCACCACCCTCGCGACGGTCGCGCTCGAGATCGAGGCACGCGACCAGGGCCGCCCCGTCTCGGAGATTCGGGACGCGTTGCGTCGCGCCCTCGAGGTGATGCGTGGCGCCATCGACCGCGGGCTCGTCGGGGACCTCCGCTCCAATTCGGGGCTCGTCGGCGGCGACGCCGCCAAGCTCCGCACCACGGCGGCCGGGCCGCTCGCGGACACCGTCTTCCGCGAGGTGCTGATGCGCGCCATCGCCGTGCAGGAGGTGAACGCGGCGATGGGGGTAATCGTCGCCGCGCCCACCGCCGGCGGTGCGGGGGTGCTTCCCGGCGTCCTCCTCGGCCTCGCGACCCATCATGCCGTCGATGACGACCGGCTCGTCGACGCGCTGGCGACCGCCGGCCTCATCGGCGCCGTCGTCGCCCAGCGGGCCTCCCTCTCCGGTGCGGAAGGTGGGTGCCAGGCGGAGACCGGCGCAGCCGCCGGGATGGCGGCCGGCGCGGCGACCGAGATGCTCGGCGGGACGCCGACGCAGGCCGGCCACGCCGTCGCGCTCGCCCAGCAGGGGACCCTCGGGCTCGTCTGCGATCCGCTCGGTGGGCTCGTCGAGCTGCCCTGCGTCTTCCGGAATGCGACTGGCGCGGCCATCGCCCTCGCCGCCGTCGAGATGGCGATGGCGGGGATCACCTTCGCGATCCCCGCGGATGAGGTGATCGACACGATGGGGGAGATCGGCCGAGACATGGATGTGCGCTACCGTGAGACCGCGGGTGGTGGGCTCGCGCAGACGCCGACCGGCCGTCGCCTCGCCAAGGAGCGCCTCACGCAGATCAAGCGCGGGTGACCCCCCGACGACTCGCGGGGCCCCACGCGCGACGCATATCCTTCCGGGGCATCGCTCACCCATTAGTCGGAGGCAGGACGTGACGGACGGTCCGCTGCAGAGGGTTCGGCTCCACCCGGGCTTCACCGCCATCGTCGCCGCCGTCCTCCTCCTCTGGCTCGCCGGTACCGTCGCCGACCTGCTCGTCTTGCTCTTCGTCTCGGTGCTCGCGGCGGTCTACCTCTCCGCGATGACCGACCTGCTCTGCCAGCGCACCGGGATGCCACGCCCCGTCGCCTTCGTCATCACCGTGCTCGCCTCAACGGCGGCGCTCGTCGGCATCACGGCGCTGCTCGTCCCGCCCGTGGTGGAACAGTCGCGCGAGATCGCGGCGGCCCTGCCGGTGCTCGTCCCCCAGTGGGAGGCGGCGCTGCAACGGCTGATCGGCGGCATCCCGGGACTGCGGGATCTCGTCCCGGCCGGCGATCAGACGGTGGTCGGTATGGCGGTGGCGGAACTCGAGAAGGTGAGCGCCTCCCTGTTGCCGCGGCTCGTCGGCACCTTCCAGCTCGCCATCGATCTCATCGCTGTCCTGGTGATGGCGTTGTATGTCGCGCTCCATCCGCAGGTCTATCGCGACCTGATCGTCTCTCTCACGCCGCCGCGCCACCGCGCTGCGACGCAGGAGGTCCTCGACGCGATCGCCGAGACTCTGCGCGCGTGGACCATCGCGCAGCTCCTCGTAATGATCATCCTCGCGTTCCTGACCTGGGTCGGCCTCGTCGCGCTTCAGGTGCCGTACGCGCTCGCCTTTGGGATCTTCACCGGCCTCGTCGCGATCGTCCCGTTCTTCGGGACCTTCGTCTCGACGGTGCTGCCGGCGCTCTTTGTGCTTCCCGGGCCCGACGGCGGGACGCAGGCGGTCCTCGTCCTCATCTTGGGCACGGTCATCCATCTCGTCGGCAGCCATCTCATCGTGCCGCTGTTGATGCACCGGAAGGTCGACATCCCGCCGGTTCTGACGATCATGGCGGTGCTGATCGGCGGGCGCCTCCTCGGCGCCGTTGGGCTCGTCGTCGCCGTCCCGCTCCTCGCGGTGGTGATGGTGCTCCTCCGCCGCGTCCTCGTGGCGCGGGTCTATGGCGACGCCGCGACCACCGCGGTGGTGCGCCCCGTCGCCCCGCGTCGCCGCCGGTCCGCACCACCCGGGTGAGTCGCGCCGCTGCGCGGTGACGCATCGGTACGCAAGGACGCGCAGCGTGTGCCGATGAGCATCCAGCCCTCGCCGCGCCCCGCCCGCCGACCATCGACGCCCCGATCGACGCCACCGCTGCCACCACCGCCGCTCGAACGGCGTGGCGGCCCGACCGCACTGAAACCGCCGCTCCTCGAGTGCGCCGGCGTCGGACGCCGCTGGTCTGATCCGCTTCGTGAGCGCCCTGTGATCGATGCCCTAAATGGTGTCGATCTCGTGCTCGGCGCCGGAGACTTCGTCTGCGTCGACGGACCGCCCGGCGCCGGGAAGTCCACGCTCCTCCTGATCGCCGCGGGCGCCGTCACCCCCACAAGCGGAGTGGTGCGGTGGGCCGGGACGTCGGAGGTCGGTGCAGTGCGACCGCATCGGATGCGCGGTCGCCCGTGGGAGTATGGGGCGCTGACCGTGCGGGAGGCCTTGCGTCACCACGCCGAGGAGGTGGCGCGGCACGAGTCCGGGTGGGCGGTGCCCAGCCGGTTCGTCCCGCTCCTGCGGCGGGTGGGACTCCGCGGCGTGGCTCGTGAGCGCCTCGGCGCGCTGGCACCGATCGATGCCTTCCGCGTGGTCGTCGCGCAGGTGCGACTGAGCCGGCCCGGGCTTCTCGTCGCCGATGACGTGCTCGCAGCCCTGCCGCCGGCGGATCTCCCGGTGGCGGTCGCGCTGCTCCGCGGTCTCGCGGATGAGGGCGCCGCCGTCCTCCTCGCGCTGCGCGACGCGGCACCTGTCGTCGCGGCCGGGATGGCGGTGCGATGCGTGCGGCTCGAGGCGGGGCACATCGTCGCGATCGATGGCGTCGCCGTACGGTCGGACACGCGGTCGGACACGCGATCGGACACGCGAGCCGTCACCCCGTCGATGTCGCGCCTCCTGGAGCTTGAGGTCACCCCCGCGACGCCGGCGCAGTGGCGCCGTCTCGTCGCGACCCTCCCCTCGATGCACGCGGCGGGGCGGCGGTGGCGTATCCCGCTCGAGGGTCGGACTCCCGAGCAGGTGCTCGCTCGTTGCCGCGAGGCTGGGATCGGGGTGCGGGGGTCGCAGGTGGTGGAGCGGCCCGGCTAACTTTCCCGTATGTCGGCGTTCCGTCTCTACAACACGATGTCCCGCACCGTCGAGCCCTTCGCGCCCGCCGACGGGGCGACGGTGCGCCTGTACACCTGCGGCCCGACCGTCTACAACCCCGCGCACCTCGGGAACTTCCGCACCTTCCTCTTCGAGGATCTGCTGCGGCGCGCCCTGCGCCTCCACGGCTGGGGCGTCATCCAGGTGATGAACCTCACCGACGTGGACGACAAGATCATCGTCCGGGCGGCGGCGCAGGGGAAGACGATTCAGGAGGTCACCGACCCCGTCGTCGCGGGATTCCACGAGGACCGGCGCTATCTGCGCATTGAGGATGCGGAGCACTATCCTCGGGCGACCGCGTACATCCCGGAGATGATCGCGCTCGTCGAGCGCCTCATCGCGAACGGGGTCGCCTATCAGGCCGAGGATGGCTCGGTGTATTTCGCCATCGACAGGTTTCCCGCGTACGGTCGCCTCTCCCGCCTCGACACGCGCGAGATCCAGTCCGGCGCGCGGGTGGTGCAGGACGACTACGCCAAGGAGAACGCGCAGGACTTCGCGCTCTGGAAGGCCGCGAAGCCCGAGGACGAGGCCTGCGCCGCGGCGTGGGATTCCCCGTGGGGGCGTGGACGGCCCGGCTGGCATCTCGAGTGCTCGGCGATGGCGATGGCGCTCCTCGGCGAGACCCTCGACATCCACGCCGGCGCGGTCGACCTCGTCTTCCCGCACCACGAGGATGAGATCGCGCAGAGCGAGGCCGCGACCGGGAAGCCCTTCGCCCGCTGCTGGTGCCACGGCGAGTTCCTGCTCACCGACGGCGCGAAGATGGCGAAGCGCGTGGGGAACGTGCAGAACGTCGCCGACCTCCGCGTGAACGGTGTCAGCGGGGCGGCGGTCCGGCACTTTGTCTTCTCGACCCACTACCGCAAGCAGCTCAACCTCGCGGGCGAGGCGCTCGAGGGGTCGATGGAGGCGGTGCGTCGCCTGCGGGATTTCGCTGATCGGCTCGCGGCGGCGCGGGGCGGGACCGCGGGGCTCACGGAGGCGGCCGACGCGGTCGTGTCGGGCGTCCGGGCGGCCCTCGCCGACGATCTCGACGCGCCGGCGGCCGTGGCATCGCTCTTTGACTTCGTCCGGGCCGCGAACCGTGAGCTCGACCTGGGCGGGAGCGATGCGCTCGCGCTCGCGCGGGCGCGGGAGGCCTTCGCCGCGGTGGACGGGGTGCTCGATCTCGTGCCGGAGCCTGCGGCGGCGGATGCGGAGCTCGCCGCGTGGGTCGAGTCGCAGCTGGTGGCGCGTGCCGAGGCGCGGTCGCGCCGGGACTTTGCCGCGGCCGACGCCATCCGCGGAGCGCTGGAGGCGCGGGGGGTTGTTGTCGAGGACGGGGCGGGGGGGACGCGCTGGAAGCTCGTGCGCTGATTGACCCTCCGGGCCAGCCCCGCTATTCTTCGAGGCTCGCGCTGGACTTCGGTGTCGCCGACGTAGCTCAGCTGGTAGAGCACCCGATTTGTAATCGGGCGGTCGCGAG
>JBMTAR010000028.1:0-16221 GCA_049428925.1 Gemmatimonadaceae bacterium | reverse complement strand
TCCCCGCGAGGGGATCGACCGTCTGCGCCACGCCGCTCTCGTGCGCGACGATCTGCTGGGTCCGCAACGCGAGGGTCGCGGCCTCCGCCGTCGGGAGCGCCAGCGCTTCGTCGTAGCCGTTCGTGTGGAGGGACTGCGTCCCGCCCAAGGTCGCGGCGAGGGTCTGCACCGCGACGCGCACGACGTTGTTGAGCGGCTGCTGCGCGGTGAGCGTCACGCCACCGGTCTGGGTATGGAAGCGCAGCTTGCAGGCGGCCTCCGAGGCGCCGAAGCGCTCGCGCATCAACGAAGCCCAGAGGCGCCGCGCGGCCCGGAATTTCGCCACCTCCTCGAAGAGGTCGTTGTGGCAGGCGAAGAAGAACGAGAGGCGTGGCGCGAACGCATCCACCGCCAGCCCCACGGCGCGCGCCCCTTCGACGTACGCGAGCGCATTCGCGAACGTGAACGCGAGCTCCTGCACCGCGGTCGCGCCGGCCTCGCGAAAGTGGTAGCCGGAAATCGAGATCGGATTGAACTGCGGGACCTCGGCAGCGCAGAAGCGGATGGTCTCGGCGATGAGGGCGAGCGAGGGGACGGGCGGAAAGACGTACGTTCCCCGCGCGATGTACTCCTTGATGATGTCGTTCTGGATCGTCCCGCTCAGCGCCGCGCGCGGAACGCCGCGCTCCTCCCCGACGACGACGTACATCGCGAGGAGGATCGCCGCCGTCGCGTTGATCGTCATCGACGTCGAGACGCGGTCGAGCGGGATGTCCGCGAGGAGCCGATGGAGGTCGTCGACGGTGTCGATGGCCACCCCGACCCGCCCCACCTCACCAAGCGCGCGCGGCGCATCGGAGTCCATCCCCATCTGCGTCGGCAGGTCGAAGGCCGTCGAGAGCCCGGTCTGCCCCGCCTCGAGGAGGAGCCGGAACCTGGCATTGGTCTCCTCGGCGGTCCCGAACCCCGCGTACTGGCGCATCGTCCAGAGACGACCGCGATACATCGTCGGCTGCACGCCGCGGGTGAACGGGAAGGCGCCGGGAGCACCGACGGTGGGAGGGACGTCGCCCGCGGCCGGGCCGTAGACCGGTGCGACGGGGATGCCGGAGGGGGAGAGCCGTTCGTCCGACGGCGGCGAGGGGTCACGCATGTCGGAAATCTGTCATCGGAGCGCCGGACGCGCGCCCCGTCGCGCCATCAACCGCCGGCGAGCATCTCGGCTGCAGTCGCGACGTCGGCCTTGGAGCCGACGAAGTACGGCGACCGCTGATGGAGCGCGGTCGGCGTGACATCGAGGATCCGCTGCCGCCCGTCGATGGCGGCGCCTCCCGCCTGCTCGCAGATGAATGCGAGCGGGTTGCACTCGTAGAGCAGGCGCAGCTTGCCGGTGGGGCTCTTGGTGTTCGCCGGATACGCGAAGAGCCCCCCACCGAGGAGGTTCCGATGGAAGTCGGCGACGAGGGAACCGACGTAGCGCACGTTCATCGCCTCGCGCTTCCCATCCATCCCGCGATAGCGCTGGATGAGCGCCGCGACCTCCGGGGTCCAATGCTGCTCGTATGCCTCGTTCACCGAGAGGTACCGCCCGTGCTCGGGAATCCGGATGTTCGGATGCGACAGCAGGTACTCCCCGATCGCCGGATCGAGCGTGAATCCGTGCGCGCCCTGACCCGTGGTGTACACCAGCATCGTGGACGAACCGTAGATCACGTAGCCGGCCGCCACCTGCCGATACCCGGGCTGGAGCATATCGGCGACGGTACCGGCCCCGCCCTCCGGTGTCACTCGGCGCAGGACCGAGAAGATGGTCCCCACGGGGATATTGACGTCGATGTTGGACGAGCCGTCGAGGGGATCGAAGAGCAGCACATAGTTCCCGCGCTCAAAGCGGTCGGGCACCTCGATGATCCCCTCCTCCTCCTCGGACGCCATCGCGCACAGGCGCCCGCCGTGGTCGAGCGCCTTCACGATGATGTCATTCGCGATGACGTCGAGCTTCTGCTGGATCTCCCCCTGCACGTTCGAGGTCTCGCGCGCGCCGAGCACGTCGGCGAGTCCGGCGAGCCGGACCTTGTTCGCGATCATCTTGCTCGCCAGTGCGAGGTCGTAGAGGATGCCGGAGAGCGCCCCAGTCGCCTCAGGATGCTTCCGCTCCTGCTCGATGATGAACCGCTCGATCGTGACGACGGAGGTGGCGGTGTTGGTGACCACGGGGCACTCCGTGACGAGGGTGGGGCGCGGGGAGGGGGCCCGTCACCGTGAAACCTCGCCGGGAGGCGCCGGCGCGGGCAATGGCGGCGTTATCGTCCAGCGGCGGCCGGCGACTCTCGCCTCCCATCGGCGACCATCGGTCCGCAGGCGCACGGCGCCCAGCTGATCGGTGCGAAGGACGGTCGTGCCCCGCTCGAGGAGGCGCCGCATCACGGGAGGCGCGGGATGGCCGTAGCGATTGGTCGCACCGACGGAGACGAGGGCCACGCGCGGCCGTACCGCATCGAGGAACGCGGCCGTGGAACTCGTCGTCGAGCCGTGATGCGCGACCTTGAGCACGTCCGCGCGGAGGTCCGCCGGCGCATAGCGGTCGAGCAACCACGCCTCCTCATCGGCCTCAGCATCGCCCGTGAGGAGGAGTCGCGCGGCGCCGAACTGCAGCCGTACGACCGCGCTCGCGGAGTTCGGGTCGCCGAGACCGGCGGCCCAGGCCGAGTCGGGGGCGAGAAAGGTGCAGAGGATGCCGTCGATGGTGAGCACCTCCCCCGGCTGGACTCGCGCCCATCGCGCCCCGCGCGCCGCGACCGCCTCCAGCGCGTCCCGATACGCCCCCTGCGCCGCGACAAATCCGCCGTCCCGCACCTGCGCCGGCCGGAGCGCCCGGATGACCGACGTGGCACCACCGATGTGATCGGCGTGGGGATGCGTGAGGATGAGCAGCGCGAGTGCGCCACCGTCCCGACGGAGCGCGGGAAGGATCGTCCGTCGGCCGGCGTCGCCGCCGCGCCACGCGCGCCCGGCGTCGAGAAGGATCCAGCGACCTCGCGGGGTGCGTACGGCGATGGCGTCCCCCTGCCCGACGTCGAGCAGCTGCACTTCCATCGCCGGTCGCCCATCGAGCCGCGGACCCCGCACCGGCCACCACGGCATCGCGGCGAGGCACAGGGCGCCCGCGAGCATGGGCGCGCGCGGCCGAGCCGACCAGACCGCGACGAGGAGCGACACCGACGCGGCGCCGGCGAGCGCCGCGACCGCGAGCGACGGGACGACCGTGAGGCGCGCCCACGACGGCGCGCTCGCCGCGATCGCGACCCCGTCGAGAGCGTGGAGGAGCGGGCGCGCGGCCGCGGCGGCGATCGGCGCCCCGCCCCGCTCCGGGAGAACCATCGCGAGGAAGAGCGTCGGTTGGAGGACGGAGACGATCGGTGCCGCCACCACGTTGGCGAAGGGGCCGATCAGACTGAGGCGACCGAAATGCCAGGCCACGAGCGGCGCGGAGACGATCGTCGCGACGGTCCCTGTGAGGAGTTCGCGTGCGAGCGGTGCCATCGGCGCCTCCGCCTCGTCAGCACGTCGCCGTACGAAGCGTCCGACCGCGACGAGTGCGGCGTATCCGGTCACGGAGAGCTGCCACCCGAGATCACCGACGACCGCCGGGTCAAGCGCGACGGGGGCGATTGCGCCGAGTGCAAAGCTCCCCCACGGGTGGACGGGCCGCTGCCGGCCGCGCGCGAGTGCCATGACGGCGAAGAGGACGACGCTCCGGACCGCCGGCGCCGGTGCCCCAATCGCGGCCACATAGAGCACGGCCACCGCCACGGCGGCCGCATCGGCGGCCCGCCGGGAAAGCCGCATCGCGCGGAAGGCGAGCGTGAGCGCGGCGCCAACAATCGCCACGTGCAGGCCGGAGATCGACAGCAGGTGCACGAGCCCGGCATCGGCATAGCGGTCCCGCAACGCCGGCGTGAGACCGTCGGTCTCCGCGATGAGGAGGGCGCGCACGATCCCCGCGTCCGCACCGAAGAGCCGCTCGAGCCGCGCCGCGGTCGCACGACGCCAGCCCTCGAGCGCCGCCGCGGTCGCCGCTCCGGTCGCCGCTTCGGTTGCCGCTCTGGTCGCCGCCGCGACGCCATCCGTGAGTTCGACAGGCTCGGTGCGGGAAGTCGCGCGGGGCGGCGGGCGACCGTCACCGAGGCCCGCCGACTCACCGAGCGACATCGCGCAGAGAACCAACACCAGGACGGGCGCCACCGTCCGCCCTCGCCCCATCGCCGCCGCCCACGCGCTTCCGACGCAGGCGAGTGGCGCTCCCCACGCGACCGGCACGCCGGCACGCGCGAGGAGGAGTCCGATGACCCACGCGGCGCCGGCCACAAAACTGAGTGGCATCGCGCGAGAGCATCGCGGTGCCCGCACCCCATGTCGTCATCGCCGCCGCGCGCGCGTCATCGCGGCACCGCGGCCCGTGCGGCGTCTACCCGGCCATCGGCAGGGGACGGCGCTCCTCGACCGGCGTCCCGGTGAAGGTCGCGCCGCTCGTGCCCGTGAGCTCCACCGTCAGATACCGTCCGATCCAAGTGGTCGGCCCGGCGACGAGCACCGTCTTGAAGTCGCGTGAGCGGCCTTGCAACAGCTCCCCGCCCTTCCGCGCCTCCTTCTCGATCAGGACCTCGAGGCGGTCCCCGAGCCGGGCGAGATTGCGCTCGCGGGAGATGCCACGGACGGTCGAGACGAGCGCGTCGTACCGGGCATCCATCACCGCCTGGGGGATCGTCCACTCGGGGGGCATTCGCGTGGCCGGGGTCCCCTCGCGCGCGGAGAACTTGAACGTGAACGCGTCGTCGAAACGGACCTCCCGGCAGAGCGAGAGCGTGTCTTCGAACTCGGCGTCGGTCTCGCCGGGGAAGCCGACGATGATGTCGGTGGTGAGCGTCAGCCCCGGGATCGCGGCTCGCAGCCGCGCGACGCAGTCGAGATAATCCTCGCGCGTGTAGCGCCGCAGCATGCGCTTCAGCATCGACGTGCTTCCGCTCTGCATCGGCAGATGCACGTGCTCGCAGACGCTCGGCGTCTCCGCCATCGCTGCGATCACGCGGTCGGAGAAATCGTTCGGGTGGGGGCTCGTGTAGCGCAGGCGGCGGAGCCCCGGCACGGCTCCGACCGCGCGGAGCAGGTCGGCGAAGTCGTGGGTGCCGTCGTGGTACGAGTTCACGGTCTGCCCGAGGAGGATGACCTCGTGGATCCCCTGCGCAACGACGGCCTCGGTCTCGCGCACGACGTCCGCGAGCCGTCGGCTCCGCTCGGGGCCGCGCGTGGTCGGCACGATGCAGTACGTGCAGCGGTAGTCGCAGCCCCGCTGGACCGGGATCCACGCCTTCACGCCATCGAAGCGTCGGGCGGTGACGTCCTCATAGTGCTCCTCGAGGTCGAAGTCGGTGGCGACACGACGTTCGCCCTGCCGCGCCCCGTCAAGGAGCGACGGGAGCATCCGGTACGCGTCGGGCCCAACGACCAACTGCACACGGGTGTCGGTCTCAAGGAGCCGGGGGCCGAGGCGCTGCGCCATGCATCCCGTCACGCCGAGCACAGCCCCGGCCTTGAGGTCGCGACGGAGCTCGCCGAGCCGACCGATCACACGCTGCTCGGCGTTCTCGCGGATCGCGCAGGTGTTGACCAGCACCACGTCAGCGCCGACGGGGTCGTCGACGGCGGCGTACCCCTCGCGCGCGAGCGCGCCGTACATCAGCTCGGAGTCGCTGACGTTCATCTGGCAGCCGTAGGTCTCGATATAGACGGTGCGGCGGGTCACGGGCGCGATGGGGCTGGGGTGAACGGCAGGAGGAGATGGAAGATACTGCCCCGCCCTTCTTCGCTCTCGACCCAGATGCGCCCGCCGTGCGATTCGACCGCGATCCGGCAGAAGGCGAGGCCGAGCCCGGAGCTCCGCACCTTCGGTGCGTGCGGGCCGCGCACCTGCTCGAACTTCCGGAAGATCAGGTCCTGGAACGCCGGCGGAATCCCGGGGCCGTCGTCAGCAACGGTGAGATGGATTCCGTCCACCTCGCGGCGCGCACCGAGCGTGATGGTCACCGGCCCCGCTGAATGGGTGAGGGCGTTCTGAATGAGGTTCGAGAGCACACGCTTCAGCAACGTCTTATCAGCCTCGAAGACGGGCGCATCGTCCTCGACCGCGGTGTGCGCGGTGGCCTGCTCCTGATGGAAGCGCACCGCCCAATCGTGGATGAGCTCGGCCATCAGGGCCCCCGGCGCGATCGGCTCGGGCTGCAGCGCGAGGGTCTGCTCGGCGACCCGCGAGACGTCGAGGAGATCCTGGATCAGTCCGAGCAGGTCCTCCGCCTTCGCCTCGACGTCGGAGAGGGCACGCGCCGGACCCGACGGGATGGTACCGAAGTCCCCGTCGCGGAGCATCTCGAGTGTGGCGAGCACCGCGGTGAGCGGGGTCTTGAGGTCGTGGACAATCATCCGCACGAGATCCTCGCGCGCCTGCTGCGCCTCGCGGAGCTCGAGGAGGCTCTGCTCGAGTGCATCGGTGGCGCGCTTCAGGCGCAGCAAGCTGCGCACCCGCGCCCCGAGCACGTGCCGATCGTGCGGTTTGAGGAGGAAGTCGTCGCCGCCGGCCTCAATCGCCTTGAGGCGGACCGCCCCATCATTGAGTGCCGAGACGAAGATCACCGGGATCCGGGCCGTGCGCGGGTCGCGCTTCAGCCGCCGGCAGACCTCGAAGCCGGTTTCACGCGGGTCGACGCCGAGCTCACCCGCCGGCATCGAGACGTCGAGGATGCAGCAGTCAGGGCGATCGGCGGCGGCGCGCGCGAGCGCCTCCGGGCCGTCGGCGGCGCTGATGACGCGGACGCCGAGTGCGGCGAGCTGGTCGCGCAGCAGCTCGACGTTCGCCTCGACGTCGTCCGCGACGAGCACGAGCGCCCCGGCGCCATCCGACGGCTGGGACGAGGTGCTCACCGGTGGCGCCTCAGGGCCGGATGCCGAACCCAAGTGAGACGAGCCACGCCTGTTCCGTGGCGCCGTCGGTGCGGCGTGCGGCCCGCTGGACGGCAAGCTCCACCTGTCCGCGACCGCGGGAGACCGGAATGCCGAGCCCACCGGTGACAGCGCGCTCGTCGACGACGGCGGCCCCGACGCCGAAGGGGAGCGTCCGATCACGGACGCCGAGGCGGACGAGCGACGCGATGCCGGCGACCTTCGGGCCCGCGACCTCGAGCCCCGCGCCGACCTCCGTCGCGTCGAACGTCGACATCGCGGCGGTGCCCAGCGCGTCCATCTGCGTCCATCGCACCCGCTCGATGCGTGCCGAGAGCGCGGTGTTGGGAATTCCAACGTACGAGGCCCCGAGCCCGATTCGCGAAGGGACGCGCGCGGAAGCGAGGGAGACCTCATCCTGACGGACCGTCAGCGCCCCGGAGGTGCGGAGCGACGCACCAAGGACGAGGCTCCTTGTCGGTGCCGCGACGATCCCAAGGGAGAAGGCGCGGCCACCATAGTTGAGCACCGACGCCTGCTCAACGCTCCCGAGACCCGAGCTGTCCGGGAAGGACCGGCCGAAGGCGATACGGTTCTCACCGACGATGGCATGCACCGCGGCACCGACCTGCACCTTTGGGAGCACCTGCATCGCGACGGCGAACCGGGCGTCGGTCATCGCCCCGTTGCTCGAGGCACCCAGAACCGACGGTAGCGTTTCGCCGGCGCCGGCCTGGCTGTCGGCATACGCGTTGCTGAAGGTCCGATCGAGGAAGGTACTGAACGAGGCGCCGAACGAGACCGGCCCGACCGCCCCGGTGGCGCTGAAGATCGGGAAGCGGACGACCCGCGCGGAGACGCGGTCGTCGCCGACGCGGGTCCGACGCGTCTCGGGCTCGACCTGCGAAAAGATCGAGTACCGTGCCGCAGATGCGATGGTCGCGGGATTGATTGGTGACGCCGGATCGAGCTCCGCCCCCCCGCCACCTCCGCCAAGGGTGGCGGCGCTGAGCTGCCCAGTTGGGTAGCCGAACCCCTGCACCGCGATCGAGCCCTGGGCGTCGAGCGGAGTCGAGACGAGCGTCATCGAGACGAGCGCGGCCAGCCCGGAGGCGGCCTGAAGCAAGCGAAGTCGCATCACGGGCGTCCGTAGCGGATGGCGGGGACGTAGCTGATCCGGAGGCGCGGCCGGAGCCCGGGCGCCGCCTCGGCGGAGAAGAACCGCACGCCAGGGGAGTCGGTTCCATCGACGTCCGGTCGCAGGACGATCGCCGGCGGGAACGGCACCGTGCCATTCACGGTGCGCCACTGCCGGATGGCCCCATTCATCTCGAGCCGGACCACGCCGGAATCCCCCGCCGCGGTCACGATCGAGTCACTGATGGCCGTTCCCGCCGGCGCGAGCAGGCGGGCCGCTCGGCCGAGGTCGGTCATCGCGTACCCGGCGAGCACGAGCTGCCCACGCACCTTCACCGTCCGCGCCGGATCGAGCGCACGCAGGGGATCCTGTACCAACTCGAGCCGCGCGCTGAGCACGGCCACGGAATCCGTGAGCCAGCGGGGGAGGGCAAACCGGATGTAGGTGCGCCGTCCAGGGAGGCCACCCACCAGGAGCCGAGCCGGCGCATCGACCTCCGGCGCGCGCACGACGTAGGAGTAGTCCGCGTACTCCGTGCGCAGTCCCTCCGGCGTGGTCGGGGTCTTGGAGGTCGGGAGAACGGTCGTCGTCGCCACGGTCGAATCCGGGGAGACACGGTACCGGAGCGCCGGCCCGCTCCCACCCGCCTCCGAGGCGCGCACCTGCACCGCGACCGACCCCGCCGCGCGGATGCGCAATCCGATCCGCAGCGGCCGCCCCGTGTCAGCGAGGATCGCGAAGAACTTCGCCGTGTCGAGCGGGATGCGCACCGTCAGCGAATCGCCGAACCCCGCACTGTCCACCTGCACCGTGCCGAGGAGATGCTCTGGCACGAAGCGCGGCGTGAGCTGCGCGGGGAGCGAATCCACCGCCGTCGTGTCCGTCACATCAAAGGCGTCGATGAACGCGGTCGCGGGGAGTGCGACCGCGGTCTTCAGCAGTTGCACCCGGAGGGCGAGCGAATCCAGGAAGGTGATCGGGCGCGCGGTGTCCCCCACCGGCGCCCAGACCCGCGTCAGGGTGTCGAAGCGCACGACGACGCGCACGTCGAGCGTGTCCCCCCGGTCCGCCAACAGCATCGGCGACTCGGTCCCGAGGAAGGGGAAGCCGCCGATGGCGCTATCCACCGCGACAATGTCCGTGAGGACGGTGTCGAGGATGTCGAGGGTCTGCCCGGGACAGAGGACCGGGCACGTGGCGCCGGTGTCGAGCCGCTCCGCGCACGCGCCGGTGGCGAACACGACGGCAAGCACCCACGCGAGGGGGGCCCGAAGGAGAGAAGAACGCATCATGCGTGGAGCTGCGAGGGCGTGAAGGGATCGGGCAGCAGGTCGCGCAGTATCCAGCGCGCCTCACGGCCGGAGGCGGTACGCGCGATGACGATGAGATCAAGCCCGAATTCGGCGAGCACCTGCCGGCACATCCCGCAGGGGGGCGTCGGCGTCTCAGCGGCCGTGCTGATATACACCGCCAGAAAACGCCGATGCCCCGCGGCGACGGCCGCCGCGATGGCACCACGCTCGGCACAGATTCCCGAGGGGTACGCGGCGTTCTCGACGTTGCAGCCGGCGATCACCTGCGCATCCGCGGTCAGGAGCGCAGCCCCGACGTGGAACTTCGAGTACGGCGCATAGGCGCGGGCCATCGCCTCGTCGGCGGCGGCGCGCAGGGCGGCGAGGTGCGGCGCGACGGGATCGAGCGTCATCGGACGATCGTCGAGAGGAACGAGCTACCCCGTCCGCGGAACGCCACACCGAGCCACTCCGCCACCGTCGCCCCGAGGTCAGAGAAGGTCGACCGCCGGCCGATCGGCCCCGGGACGACCGGCCGCCCGAGCGCCAGCACCGGCACGCACTCGCGCGCGTGGTCCGTCGAGGGCGTGGTGGGGTCGTTCCCGTGATCGGCGGTGATGAACAACAGGTCGTCCTGGCGGAGGGCGGCGATGAGCTCGGGGAGCGCGGCGTCGAAGGCACGCAACGCCCCGTGGAACCCCTGAACATCGTTCCGATGCCCGAAGAGCTGGTCGAAATCTACAAGGTTGGCGAACAACAACCCATCCGGCCCCGTGCGCAGCCAGTCGAGGATCCGCGCGACCCCCTCGGCGTTGTCCGACGTGTGCCCCCCCTCGAGCCCACGCCGGGCGAAGAGGTCATCCACCTTCCCCACCCCGGTCCGCGGGATCCCCGCGGCCGCGAGCGCGTCGAGCAGCGTCTCGGCGGGCGGCGCGATCGCGAGGTCGCGTCGATTCGCGGTCCGTCGCCAAGCCCCGGGCACGCCGACGAAGGGGCGCGCGATCACGCGGGACACATCGTGCGGCGTGACGAGCATCGCCCGCGCCGCCTCGCAGGCGGCGTAGAGCTCCGCGAGGGGCACAACGGCCTCGTGCGCGGCGATCTGGAAGACGGAGTCCGCGGAGGTGTAGACGATCCAATCCCCGGTCCGCTGATGCACCTCGCCGTAGGTGTCGAGGACCGCAGTGCCGCTAGCGACCACGTTCCCGAGCACCCGCCGCCCCGTCCGACGCGCGAACTCCTCGACCAGCGCCGGGGGGAATCCCTTCGGATATGTGGGGAACGGGCGGTCCAGATGCAGCCCGGCAATCTCCCAGTGGCCTGTGGTGCTGTCCTTCCCGGCGGATCGAGGCTCCAGGAGTCCCCACGCCGCGGTTGGGGCCTGGACCGCCGCCACGCCGAGCAGTGGCGCAATGCACCCGAGGCCGGCCCGCTCCAGCTGCGGGACCCGCAACCCTCCGACGGCGCGTGCGAGGTTGCCTAGGGTGTGCGAGCCGACGTCGCCGTAAGTCGCTGCATCGGGCGCCTCGCCGATCCCGACACCGTCCAGCACGAGGATGATCGCGCGCCGCGGCATCAGCCGCCCCGGTGGACGCGCGGCAGACGGAGCCGCAGCCCAGTCAGCAGCTCATAGGGTGAGAGGCCGGCACTCGTCGCCACCTCCTCCACCGCGCGCAGCGCATCGCCGCTCCGGCCGAGGAAGGTGATGGTGTCACCGAGGCCGCACGCGACGTCGGTGACGTCGAGCATCGCCATATCCATCGTGACGACGCCGACGATCGGCACCGGCAGTCCGTGACAGAGCCCGGTCGCCGCATTCCCGAGCGCGCGCCGGAGCCCGTCGGCGTACCCGCAGGCGACGGTCGCGATGCGACGCGCGGTGCAGGCGCGCCAGGTCGCGCCGTAGCTGACCGACTCGCCGGGCGCGAGATCGCGCAGCTCCAGCACGCGCGCGTGGAGCCCGGCGACCGGTTCCGGCTGCAGCGCCGCCCCCGGTCCGCTCCCGACCCCGTACAGGAAGATGCCGGGCCGGACGGCGTCCCACGCCGAGGGACCGCGCCGCGCGATGGCCGCGCTGTTCTCCGCGTGGACGAACGTCGGTCGCTCGGGAAGCCGCGCGAGGGCCGCGCGGAAGCGCTCCTCCTGCCGCTCCATCGACCCGTCATCGGCCTCGGCGGAGTGGAAGTGCGTGAACACCCCGGTCGGCGGATGGGCCGCGAGGGCCTCCCGCAGTCCATCGAGCTGATCCCAGTTCACGCCGGCACGATGCATCCCCGTGTCGATGGCGAGGTGCCACGTGCCGCCCTCGCGCGTCCAGGCGGTGATCGTCTCCGCGGTCGAGAGTGTCGGGGTCATGCCGGCGGCACGCAGCCGCGGCAGGTCGTCAATCCCGATGGGGGTGAAGCAGAGAATCGGACGGGTGATGCCCGCGCCGCGCAGCTCCTCACCCTCCGGGATCGACGAGACGCCAAAGGCGAAGGGATCGAGTCGGTCGAGGGCCCGCGCGACCGGGACGGCACCGAGCCCATACGCATCCGCCTTCACCATCGGGATGAGCGGTGCACGCGCGTGCCGAGAGAGCGCCTCGGCGTTGCGGACGACCGCGCCGAGGTCGACCTCCATCCACGCGCGCGGCGGGACGGGCGGACTAGATTCTGCTTCCATGCGAAGCCGAAAGAGTACCGGAGCCCTGTGAGCCATGCAAGACAAAGCCACGCTTGATGATGCGCTCGCGATCATGCGCGACCTTCGCGCCCGCGATGCCTGGGATCGGGCCCAGACGCACGAGTCGCTGCGCCCCTATCTCAACGAGGAGATGCACGAGCTCGACGAGGCGCTCCGCGACCGCGACGACGCCGCGATGTGCGGCGAGCTTGGCGACGTCCTCCTGCAGGTCCTCTTCCACGCGGTGATCGCCGAGGAACGCGGCGCCTTCGGCCCGGAGCAGGTGGCGGGCTCGCTCGTGGGGAAGATGCGGCGGCGACACCCCTGGCTCTACGGGACCGACACCGAACGCACACCCTGGGAGCAGATGAAGGCGAAGTCGCGCGGGTCACTCGCGGAGGGGCTGCCGACGGGCCTCCCCGCCCTCCACCGCGCGCACCGGCTCCAGGAACGCGCGGCGGGGGTCGGCTTCGACTGGCCTGACGTGGCGGGCCCGCTCGAGAAGGTCGCCGAGGAGTTGGACGAGGTGCGCGCGCAGATCGCGCAGGACGGCGCGAGCTTCGACACGCACGGGGTCCCCAGCGCCGATCCGCGGCACGCCGCACTCGAGGAGGAACTCGGCGACCTGCTCTTCGCGGTGGTCAATCTCTGCCGAAAGGCCGGGACGCATCCCGCGCTCGCGCTCGACCGGGCGAACGCGAAGTTCCAGCGCCGCTTTGAGTCGGTGGAGCAGCGCGCCGCCGCACGCGGGCTCGATGTCCGGACGGCCGGACTTGAGGCGCTCGACCGCATCTGGGACGAGGTGAAGGCGGAGGAGCGCGGCTGACGGCGCCGGGCCGCACGACGACGATTGGCCCGCCTCCGGAGGCGAGGAGCGGGCGCGGTGCCGCTGCCGCAGTTGGCGCTCGCTGACACGCTCCGGCGACGGCGCACCCCACCGCCGATCGAATCAGATCGGCTTGTAGAGCGCGAAGTACGTCGCGAGCCCGATCAGCAGCGGCGCGAGCAGGAGCATTGGCATCCCCCACGCGGGCCGGCGATACGGGAGCAGCATCACGGCGCCGAGAACAGCCCACACCGCGAGCTTCGCCCAGAGCCACCCCGGGAAGGCGGCAATCCCCGCGCGCGCGATGCCGAGGCGCGCGAGCATCCCGAAGCCGCCGAGCAGAATCAGGAAGAGGCCACCGCCGTAGAGCGCGACGAGCGCGCGTCGCGCGCGCGGGCCGCGACGCGTCCCGCCCTCGAGCGCGTGCAGCGCGGTGGCACCGAGCGCCGCCATCGTGAGAGCGATGCCGATGAGATGGACGATCTCGTACAGGTCACGTGGGAACATCGTTCACTCGCCGTAGGGGACCCAGATGTTCTTGACGTGCGTCGCCTCCCGGAGGAAGGCGGGGGCATCGGGCGCGGCGGACCAATCGACCGGGCTCGTGTGGCACCAGGTGCGCTTCAGATTGCCGATGGAAGCCGCCTCCACCGCCGTCCGTCCCGCCGGCGTGCCCCAGTACCACACCGATTCGACGTCGTCGTGCGCCGCGAGGACGGCGGCCAGCGCATCCTTCGCGCCAGTCAGGATGTTGATCACGCCCGCCGGCACGTCGGAACTCTCGAAGACCGTATACAGGTCCGTCGCCGCGAGGGGATGCGGCTCGCTCGGGATGGCGACCACCGCGTTCCCCGTCGCGACGAGGGGAGCGATGGTGGACACGAGCCCTAGCAGCGGCGCCTCGTCCGGCGCCGCGACGCCGACGACGCCGATCGCCTCGGGCATCGCGATCGCGATGCCACGGATCGGCACGTGATGCACCGCCCCATCCCACTTGTCGGCCCACGCTCCATACGTGAACAGGCGATCGATGCTCGCCTCCACCTCCGCACGCGCCTCAGCGGCAGTACCTCCGGTCATCGCCCGCAGGCGCACGGCGAACTCGTCGCGACGCGCCGAGAGGTTCTCGGCGACGTAGTACAGGATCTGCGCGCGCAGATGCGCCGTCGCGCGGCTCCAAGGGCCGACCGCGGCGCGCGCAGCCTCGACCGCGTTGCGCACGTCCTTACGATTCCCCTCCCCGACCTCGCCGATGCGCCGACCCTTGGGGTCCGCGATCACGCGGGCATACCCGGAGTCCGGGCGGACCTGCTTGCCCCCGACGAAGAGCTTCGGCGTCCGATCGATGGGCGGCAGCGCCTCGGTGATCGGCGTGGCCGCCACCGCGCGCGCGCCCTTCCCCTTGGCACGCACGGAGGCGCCGGCACGGCCCGCCGGCGTCGTCACGGGGGCGAGGTACTCCCACATCCCCTCGCGCCCCCCTTCGCGCCCGTACCCGCTCTCGCGATAGCCGCCGAACCCCGCGGCCGCGTCGAAGAGATTGGTCGCGTTCACCCACACCACGCCCGCCTTGAGCTTCGGCGCGATGTCGAGCGCAAGGTTCACGTTCTCCGTCCAGACGCTCGCCGCTAGCCCGTAGGGCGTGTTGTTCGCGAGCGCCACCGACTCCTCCGGGGTGCGGAAGCTCATCGCCACCAGCACGGGGCCGAAGATCTCCTCCTGCGCGATCGTGCTCGCGGGGGCGACCTCCGTGAAGAGCGTCGGCGGAAAGAAACAGCCCGTCGTCGGCACCGGCGTGCTCGGCTGCCACATCGTCGCGCCCTCCGCGGCGCCCGTCGCGCAGAGCGCGTGGATGCGCGCGAGCTGCTCCGCCGAGACGATCGCGCCCATATCGACGGCCTTGTCGAGCGGCGGCCCCACGCGGAGCGTCTCCATCCGCGCGCGCAGCTTGGTGATCAGCCGGTCGTGCACCCCCTCCTGGACCAGCAGGCGCGACCCGGCGCAGCAGACCTGCCCCTGGTTGAACCAGATCGCATCGACCACCCCCTCGACGACGGCGTCGAGGTCGGCGTCTTCGTAGACGATGAAGGGCGACTTGCCGCCGAGTTCAAGCGAGAGCTTCTTCCCGCTCCCGGCGGTCGCCTTCCGGATGATCCGTCCCACCTCGGTGGAACCGGTGAACGCGACCTTGTCGATGCCGCGATGCTCGACGAGCGCGGCCCCGGTCCGCCCGTCGCCGGTGATCACGTTCAGCACACCCGCGGGGAGCCCGGCCTGATGCGCGAGCTCCGCGAAGAGGAGCGCCGTCAGCGGCGTGTACTCGGCGGGTTTGAGCACCACCGTGTTCCCCGCCGCGAGCGCCGGCGCGACCTTCCATGCGAGCATCAGCAGCGGGAAGTTCCACGGGATCACCTGCCCCACCACGCCCACCGGACCGTAGCCCTCGAACTCGGCGGGCCGGAGCTGCGCCCACCCCGCGTGATGGTAGAAGTGCCGCGCGACGAGCGGGATGTCGAGGTCGCGCGTCTCGCGGATCGACTTCCCGTTGTCGAGGGTCTCGAGCACCGCGAAGAGGCGGCTGTGCTTCTGCACCATCCGGGCGAGCGCGTAGAGGTGCCGGGCCCGCGCGTGCGCGGGGAGCCGTGACCAAGGCCCGAACGCCTTCCGCGCCGCGGCGACGGCGGCATCGACATCCGTCGACGTGCCCTGCGTGACGCGCGCGAGCCGCGCGTCCGTACTCGGGTCGGTGACATCGAACGTCGTCCCCGGCTTCGTCCACGTCCCACCGATGAAGTGGCCGAACACCGCGCGATGGCCGGCGAGCCACGCGCGCGCCTCCGCATCCCCCTCGGGCGCGGGGCCGTACTCCATCGTCTCGAAGATCTCGGTCACGGTCGGCATCGGCGCGTGCCTCAGGGCATCGGGTGACGGTGCGCGGCCGCGTACCGGCCGGTCGCGAAGTGCTCGAGCTGGCGTTCGATATCGGTCAGGAGCGAGGAGGCGCCGAACCGGAACAGGTCGGGTTGGAGCCAGCGCACCCCCAGCTCCTCCTTCATCAGGAGCAGGTAGTCGAGCGCCTGCTTCGCGGTGCGGATCCCGCCCGCGGGCTTGTAGCCCACGTGCGCACCGGTGGCCTCGTGGTACGCGCGGATCTGCCGCACCATCGCGAGGGAGACGGGGAGCGTCGCGTTGACGCCCTCCTTGCCGGTGCTCGTCTTGATGAAGTCCGCCCCCGCCTGCATGGCGACCCAGCTCGCGCGCGCGACGTTCGTGAGTGTCGCGAGTTCGCCGGTGGCGAGGATCGCCTTCAGATGCGCGTCGCCGCAGGC
>JBMTAR010000027.1:0-16480 GCA_049428925.1 Gemmatimonadaceae bacterium | reverse complement strand
CCATCATCCACCAGAGCGCGCCCCGGACCGTCCCCTCCGGCGCCGTGGCGAGCGCGACCATAATGGCCGCCGTGCAGAAGGCCCCGACGATGACGCCCGCCATCACGAGGATGCGCGGATCCGAGGCGCCACCCGCGGCTCGTGCGACGGCGAGCACCAACGCGACGGCTCCCATCGCCCCGAAAAAGGCGGCGAGCGGCATCACCGTGGGGGCGAGCACGCCGGCGACGGTGGCGAGTACCGCCCCGACCGCCGCACCACCGGAGACGCCGAGCAGGTACGGCTCGGCCAGCGGGTTCCGCAACGTTGCCTGCATCGCGCCGCCGCTGACGGCGAGCCCCGCCCCGACGACGAGTCCGAGCGCGACACGGGGCAACCGGAGGTCCCAGAGGATGGCGCGGACGACCGGATCACCGTGCCCGCGCAGCCCATCGATCACCGTGCCAAGCGAGAGCGGGACCGCGCCCACGGCGAGCCCGCTGACGACCGCGACGGCGACCAACAGCGCGGTGAGGAGGGCCACACGCGAGGTCACCGCGCGGTCGCTCCGGCGGAGAGGAGCGCCCGGAGATGAAACGCGGCTTCACCCATCCGCACGCCAGGCTTGCCGACAAGGGACGTGTCAACGACAAGAATCCTCCCCTCGCGGACAGCGCGCACCGCCTGCCACGCGGGACTCGTCCGGAGCCGTTCGGCGCCCGTGGGACCGGCGAGGACATAGGTGGGGTCGCGGCGGACGACCTCCTCGAGCGCGACTTGGGGGGAGGCGGCAGGGAGGTCGTGGAAGATCGACCGGCCACCAGCGGCCTCGACGAGCTCATCCAGGAAGCTCCCCGCACCGATGGTGATTACCGGTGCGTCCCAGATGTGCCAATAGATCGTCGGACGCGGACCCGGCGCCGGCGCCGAGGCGACCGCGGCGATCGACTCGGCGACCGAATCCGCAGCGGTGCGTGCCGCCGAGTCGAGTCCCACCGCCGCCCCGACGATCGACGCGACGCGCGAGAGGTCGGCAACCCGATCGGTGCGGAGGGTGAGCGTCATCACGCCCGCCTCGCGGAGCCGTCGGGCCGCCGGGCGATTCGACTCGCTCTGGTACAGGAGCACGAGGTCCGGCCGCTGCGCGAGGATCGCCTCGACGTTCGGTTGCATCCCATCACCGACGTCGGGGATGTCGGCCGCCGGGCCGAGGTCCCAGTGCGTGCGGCCGACGAGGCGATCGCGCGCGCCGATCGTGAGGAGGAACTCGGTCAACACCGGGTTGAGCGAGACCACGCGGAGGGCGGGCGACGTGAGCCGGACCGAATCCCCGAAGTCATCGACGACGACGGCGCCGGACGACGGGGCGTTCGCCCCCTTCGAACAGGCCGCGGCCGCACAGAGCCAGATGACGGACAGGAATCGGACGCACCGCACAAAAAACGCTCCACCGAGAGGACCGGAGGAGCGTTCGGATGCACGTGGTCACTCCTCGGCCAGGAGCGCCCGAGGTGTCACCGACGCCACCAACCCTCCCCCGAGGGTCGATCGTGGCACGGACGTGGGTCGTCTCCTGGCTCCGGGCCGTCGCGCCCGCCTTCCCGGGGTCGTCCCCAGTGGCGTCGTGAGCGTGACGTACAGCTGCCCGATACAGTGGCGGGGCCGCGCCGGCATGTCACCGGCTTCCGTCTCCCGCGTCCGCGTTCAGTTGTCGAAGGGAGGTTACGCCGCGCTGCCGGGTTTGGCAAGCAACGCGGCGAGCCGCTCGGTCAGCCGGGCCCGCGTCATCGCGTGCACCGCCCGTTCCTCGTCGGTCGGGGCCGAGATTGCGGCGAAGCGCTCGTCGAGGGCAGCCACCTCCAGCGCGAGGCGTGCCGCCGCGTCGGGACCGCGTGCCGGCCCGCGCGCTCCGCGCTGCCGCCAGGCGCGCCCGACCCCGAACAGGAGCCCGCCGACCAGAGCGATCGCCACGCCGATCGCGATCACGGCGACGCGCCG
Source organism: Gemmatimonadaceae bacterium (assembly GCA_049428925.1). Classification (GTDB taxonomy): domain Bacteria; phylum Gemmatimonadota; class Gemmatimonadetes; order Gemmatimonadales; family Gemmatimonadaceae; genus Pseudogemmatithrix. The sequence continues at coordinate 14,503 of JBMTAR010000027.1, read as the reverse complement.
ATCGCCACCCATCGGGTCCGCAGGCACCACGATCCGGAGCGTCTGCGCCGCGGCGACATCCTGCGCGAGGAATCGCTTGAATGGACGCCCCTCGATCTCGACGGGGTCGGTGGCGGCGAGACCGGCACCGCTGGCAGTGGCGCGCGCGTCCTCAACGAGCACCTCGAGCACCGGCACCGCGGTCTCGACGAGGATCTCGAGCGGCGACTCCACCGGTACCGTGTACGAGAACGAGAACTGGCGCAGGCCGGGCGAGAGCGGCGCGTCGATCCGCACCCGGCCGTCAACGACACGGATCGCATCCTCCGAGACGTCGCCCTGCCCTGGCGCGACGGCATCGACGCCCGGGGGGAGCGGCGCCTCGAAGGTGAAGCCGTCCGCCCCGGCGACGCGCGTCACCGCACCGTCGTTGCTGAGCTCATACGCCTCGAGGACCATCCGGCGCGCGCTCCCGGTGTCGGCGGCGGTGACGATGACGTGGCGCCCGCGCACGGCGATCGGGAGCGGCGCGCTCGACGTGTCGTACACGATCAACTCCGCCACCCCATCGCGGACCACCCGCTCGCGCACCGGCGGCGTGAAGTAGTTCACCCCGCCGCGACTGGTCGACACGAAGTAGACCGCGAGCGTGTCCCCGGTGGCGCGATACCGGAAGGCGTAGCGCCCATCGGCCCCGGTCCGCATCGAATCAAGGGGACCGGCGGCATCGGGACCGACGCGATGCAATGTGACCCAAGCGCCCCCGACGGGCCGGTCCCCCGACGCGTCGGGACGCGTGATCCGACCGGCGATGCTCCGCACCTCACCGACGGCAGCCGACTGCGCCACGAGGGGGCTCACGACGGGCGACGCCACCCCACCGATGACCCCGGCGCCCATCAGGAGGAGCGCGCGACCGAAGCGCCTCGCTCCATCACCCCGGGCCGAGCGCACACCAGCAGGCCGATGCCTGCGGTTGCCCACCTCAGCCGCCGCGCACGGCGCGGCGGAGCTCGGCGACCTTGTTCGTGCGCTCCCAGGTGAAGAGCGATACCGACTTCCCGAACCGCGTGGCCTTCTCCGGCGACCGGCCGAAGTGCCCGTAGGCGGCGGTCGGGCCGTAAATCGGCTTCTTGAGGTCGAGCGCCGCGATGATTCCGCGCGGCGTGAGGTCGAAGACCTGCTCCACCGCCTTCATAATCGTGCGCTCGTCCACCGACCCGGTGCCGAAGGTGTCGACCATCACGGAGACGGGCTTCGCGACCCCGATGGCATACGCGACCTGCACCTCGCAGCGGGAGGCGAGCTTCGCGGCCACGATGTTCTTCGCGACCCAGCGGGCCGCGTACGCCGCCGAGCGATCCACCTTGGACGGGTCCTTCCCCGAGAAGGCACCGCCGCCGTGCCGACCCATGCCACCGTAGGTGTCGACGATGATCTTCCGACCGGTGAGCCCGGCATCCCCGTGCGGCCCACCGATCACGAAGCGCCCCGTCGGATTGATGTGGACCTTCATCTTCTTGGCGCGCAGTTCAACCGGGATCACGGCCTCGATGATGTCCCGCTTCACCGCGGCGTGAATCGCCTTGTTCCCCACCGTATCGGCATGCTGCGTCGAGATGACGACCGTATCGACCTCGACCGGGCGGCCGTCCTCGTACACGACCGAGACCTGAGACTTCCCGTCCGGCCGGAGCCAGGGGAGGGTCCCGTCCTTGCGACGGTCTGCCAGCGCGTGGGTGAGCTTGTGCGCCAAGGTGATCGGGAGCGGCATCAGCTCCGCGGTCTCGTCGCAGGCGTAGCCGAACATCATCCCCTGATCACCGGCACCGCCGGTGTCGACGCCCTGCCCGATGTCCCGTGACTGTTGCCCGAGCGCGTTCAGCACACCGCAGGAGTCGGCGTCGAAGCCGATGCCCGCCTCCGTGTAGCCGATCTGCTTGATCGTCTCGCGCACAAGGCCGCGGAGGTCGACCCACGCCGCCGTCGTCACCTCGCCGAAGATCGTGGCGAGCCCGGTTGTGACCATCGTCTCGCACGCGACGCGCGAGTGCGGGTCCTGTGCGAGCAGGGCGTCGAGGACGGCGTCGGAGATCTGGTCGGCGACCTTGTCCGGATGCCCCTCGGTGACGGACTCGGAGGTGAAGAGATGGCGATGCAGCACGGGAGCGGGGGTCGAGGTGAGGAACGCTGCGGCGGTGAGGCGCCGACGAGGAACGATACGAGGCTCAACCGAGGCCGAGCAACCCGTCGAGCATCGACTCGCCGAGCTCGGCGATCAGCGCCGTGCGGAGACCACGTTCGACGTCCGCGGGCGTCGCGGCACGGAGCGCGTCCTGCGCCGCGGCCGAGGCTGCGGCAACCGACACCCCGCGCACCAGCCGCTTGACGAGCGGGATCCCCGTCGCGGCCACGCTGAGTGTGCGAACGCCGAGCCCGAGCAACACGAAGGCCATCAGCGGCTGCGATGCCATCTCCCCGCAGACACTGACCTCGACCCCGCTCGCCTCCCCCGCCTCGACCGTCCGGGCGATCAGCCGCAGCACGGCGGGATGGAGCGGGGTGAAGCGCGTCACCAAGGAGGCGTTGCCACGGTCCACGGCGAGGGTGTACTGCACGAGATCGTTCGTGCCGAGGCTCAGGAACGCGACCTCGCCGGCGAAGGTGTCGGCGGCGATGGCGGCCGCCGGGGTCTCCACCATCACACCCAGCGGAACATCACGGCGGTGCGGGACCCCACGCCGCGCCAGGTCCTCGGCGGCCTCCGCGAGGAGGAACCGCGCCTGGCGCACCTCGTCGACGGAGACGACGAGCGGCAACATGATGCGCACGTCTCCCTCCGCCGCGACGCGCAGCAGCGCGCGCAGCTGGACCGAGAAGATCGCGGGCTCGTCGAGACACATCCGGATGGCGCGCCACCCAAGGAATGGGTTCGGCTCGTGCGGAAACCCGCCGATCGGGAGCTTGTCCCCACCGACGTCGTACGTCCGGATGACCACCGGTTGCCCCGGGAACGCTTTGAGCACGTTGCGGTACGCCTCGACCTGCTCCTCCTCGGTCGGCATCGCCGCGCGCCCGACGACGAGGAACTCGGTGCGCATCAGCCCTACCCCTTCGGCGCCAGACTCCACGGCGCGGGCTGCCTCGTCCGGGAGGTCAACATTGGCGCGCAACGTCACGCGATGCCCGTCGGTCGTGACGGCCTCGCCCACCGCCTCCGCGGACAGCTCCGCCAGTGCCTCCGCCTCGCGCTGCGCACGGTCAGCGAACGCGCTCAGCTCGGCCGCGGTCGGCTTCGGCAGCAGGACGCCGTTGGTGGCGTCGAGGATGACGCGATCGCCGGTGCGCACCCGCTGCGTCGCGTCGAGGAGCCCGACAACCGCCGGGAGCCCGAGGGAGCGTGCGAGAATGGCGACGTGCGACGTGCGCGTGCCGGCGTCCGTCGCGATCCCGACGATCGCACGCCGGTCGAGCTGCACCGTCAGGCTCGGGGTCAGGTCGTGCGTGACCAGAATCACCCCGTCGCCCGGCGCGAGGCCGACCGGGTCGTGGTCGGGAAGGCCCAGGAGCAGGGTGAGTAGGCGGATCTGCACGTCGATGAGGTCACCCGCCCGCTCGCGCATCAACGGGTTCGTGGACCGACCGAACCGCTCCCGCCATTCGAGGAGCACGAGATCGACCGCCTTCTCGGCCGCGAGGTTCTGACGAATGAGCGCCTCGATGCTCGCCTGCAGGCTGGGATCCTCGAGCATCGCGACCTGCACCTCGAAGATGGCGGCCTCCGCGGGCCCCGCATTCGCCTCGGCGCGCGCCTGCACCACGCGCAGCCGATCGATCGCCGCGGTGACGGCGTCGCGGAGTCGCTGGAGCTCGCGAGCGACCTCCGCGTCCGACACCAGCCGCGACGGCACTTCGGGCACCTCCCAGCGCAGGAGATGCACCGTCCCCGAGACGATGCCCGGGGAGGCCGAGACGCCGTGCAGCGGGGCCCCCATCCTCAGCGCTCCCCGAACTTCCCGTTGACGAGCGCGACGAGGGCGTCGAGGGCCGCGTCGGCATCCTCCCCCTCGGCGCGCAGGACGATTGTCGCGCCATGCTCGGCCGCGAGCATCATCACGCCCATGATGCTCTTCGCATTCACCTCAAGCCCGTCCCGGGCAATGGTGATGTTGGCGCGGAAGCGCCCGGCGACCTTGACGATCTCGGCCGCGGGACGCGCGTGGATCCCATGCGCGTTCTGGACCTGCAGCGTGCGTTCGGGCATCAGCGCACCAACGAGAGGAAGGTGAAGAGGGTCAGTACGAGAATCGCGAGCCGCCACCCCTCGAGGCGGCCCTGCAGCGCCGTGATCAGCGCGGCCCCGGCGACCACGCCGCCGAGGACGAGGCCGAGGACGCCGCGCCCGGGGCCGATAATCCCGACGGCCGCGCTGGGCAGCGCGAGGCCCGCGAGGAGCGCGGTCGCCCGAGTGACGTGCGCGGGGCCTTTGCGCAGTAGCGGCGTCCCGAGCGCCTGCGCGACCTGCAGACCGTGACGCCACCCCGCGCGCAGTCCCCACGCGCGGAGCGCGAGGTGGACGGCGTTGTAGCCAATGAGGAAGACCCCCACCACGACGGCCGGCGGCGCGCCGAGCCCGAAGGTGAGGAGGGCAAGGGCGGAGCAAAACGGAAGCCACCCGGCCCAGATGAGGCGGTCCCCAACCGAGCCGAGTGGCCCTGTCGCCGCGACCTTAAAGCGCTCAATGTGCGCGGGCGGGACACCGTCCAGCTCGGCGCGCGCGAGCGCGCCTACCGCGACCGCGGCGAGGTACGGGTGCGCGTTGAAATACCCACTCTGCCGTGCCATCGCCTCACAATAGGCGGAACCGCCTCGTCCCCCAGGGAGGCGCCGCAGCGCCGGCTCCAGCGCGAAGGCGATGCCGTTGCCGGTCATGGTCTCGTAGTTCCACGCGCCTTGAATGGCGAAGAGGCGGAGGTACATCGCGAGATGCACATGGCGCGGCAGCGTGGTGGACGGGGCGGTCACAGGAGCCCCCCGGCGAGCGCGAAACCGGCGACCAGGCCGACCCCGAGGTACCACGGGGCGCCGGGCGTCGTACGACCAAGTTTCCAGAGCGCCGCCAACCCGACCGCGGAGGCGGTGCCGACGACCATCGCGCGCGAGACGCTCGCGGAGATGGCCATCGCCGTCAGCACCGAGCGATACGACGGCCATGCCACCAAGAGCACACCGAAGGTGAGGAGCCCGCCTCGGACGAGATCGGCGGTGAGGCCGGCCAGCTGGAGTGCAACCACAGCGCTCCCCGACCCACGGGCGATCCGAACCTGCTGCCGCTTCGCCAGCGCGGCGTTGACCCGTCGCAGGAGATGCATCGACGAGCCCCCGAGCCCGGCGGTGACGAGGGCGAACAGCACGGCAAGGAGCATCGCCGCTGCCGTCCCCGCCCCCACCGACGTGAAGAGCGCGCTCCCGACGACGGAGGCCGAGCCCCACTCGGGGTAGCGCGTGGCACCGAAGGGCATCGCCTCGAGGGCGAAGAACTCGAGGGCGACGCCGACGAGGAGGCCGCGCTCGGGCGCTCCGAGAAAACCGCCGACCAGTGTCGCCGCGACGATCGGTCGCGAGACCATCGCCTGCGGGAACGCGACGACGTCGAGCCCCAGGAGGGCGCCGAGGAGGGCGAGCGGCACCAGCGTACCGACGACCTCGATCACTCGGTCCCATCCGCCGCGAGCACGGCGTCAAGCGGGATCGGCGCAGACGTGGGCACATCCTGCGCCGTCACACTCACGCCGCGCGCCGAGAGCGCCCGCAACGCCGTCTCCTCACTCGGCGAGAGGAAGACGAACCGCAGGCGAGGCACCCGATCGGCCCGGTGGTGCAACCCACCGATCGTCACCTGCCGCACCGCCGGTGCGGCGTCGACCAATCGCGCCATCGTCGCCACATCCGAGGTGAGGAGCATCCCGGCCCGCGCATCGGCCTGATACTCTGGGAGAGCCGCGGCGGCCTCCTCAACCGTCGCGAACCGCACCTCCATCCCCTCAGGGGCCCCCATCCGGTACAGCTCCTGCTCCCAGGGGGCGGCCGCGATCTCGTCGTCGACGACAACGAGGAATCCTAAGGCGTGCGGGAGCCCCCACCCGATGACGACCTGACCGTGGACGAGCCGGTCGTCGATGCGGAAGAGCCCGAGGGTCACGCGCCCCCCTCGACGATGGCGAGCGCGCCGTGGCCGGCGCGCACCGCCGCCGCGACGTCGCTCCCGGTGACGAACGCGAGGAGGACCGGAAGCGAGACCCCGGTCACCACCACGAGTCCTGGGCGCGCTCGCGCAATCCGCCGCGCGGCCATCGTGCAGCTCCCCGACGGCAGATCGGTGAAGAGCACCGTCGCGCCCGACGCATCGAGCGCCGCCTCGAGCGCGGCACGGATCTCGTCGGGCGACCCGCCCTCGTTGCTCACCGCCACGAGCGCGTGCTGTGGACCCACGATCCGCGTCACGGCCGAGCAGTGCCCCGCCGCGACGCTGCCGTGTCCCGCGACGACGGCGGCGCGCACGTCACTCATCATCATCGAGGAGGTAGCGCTGCAGGTCGACCTTGTCGCTCGCCTCGCCGGCGGCGGCGTCGCGCGCCGCGCGGCCGTCGCGTTTCTCGAGCAGATGGGACTTGAGACGCTCGTCGAACCGACGCGCGGGATCCTCGCCGCTGTAGCGCATCAGGTGGTTCATCGCGATGACCTCCGCGATCACCGTCAGGTTCTTGCCGGGATTCAACGGGATGGTGATCTGCGGGACCTCGACCCCGAGGATCTCCGTCGTGGTGGTATCGAGTCCGGTGCGTTCCACGACCATCCCCTCCTGCCACGCCTGCAGCACGACGACGACCTCGATGCGCTTCTGCTGACGCACGGCCCGGATGCCGAAGATCGACCGCACATCGATGAGCCCGATGCCCCGGATCTCCATGAAGTGCCGCTGCATCGGATGCCCCGCACCGATGAGGATCCCCGCGCCCTTGCGGCGCACCATCACGAGGTCATCCGCGACCAGCCGGTGCCCGCGCTCGACGAGGTCGAGCACGCACTCCGACTTCCCGATCCCACTCGCCCCGGTGAAGAGCAATCCCACGCCATACACGTCGGCGAGGGACCCATGCAGGTTCGCGGTCGGCGCGAATGCCGCCTCGAGGTACGGTGTAATCCGCCGATAGAACTCGTGGGTCTTGAGGCGCGACCGCAGGATCGCGACCCCCGCCGCGGTCGCCGCCGCCTCGAGCCCGTCGGGGAGATCGAGCCCCTTCGTCACCATGACACACGGGATCGGGAAGGCGAGGAAGGCGCGCAGGATGCGCTGCCGATCCGCCGCCGAGAGCGAGCGAAGATACGTCACCTCGGTCTCGCCGAGCACCTGCAGCCGCTGATGGACGAAGCGCTCCACGAAGCCGGCGAGCACCATCCCGGGCCCCGACGCGTCGGGCATCGTAATCTCACGCTGGAGCCCCTCACGACTGCCGAGGACCTCGAGTTCGAGGAGATCCTCCGTCTGTTCGACGAGGCGGGCGACGGTGAGGACGCTCATCGGGCCCCCGCCGGTCGGGCCACCACGGCGCGGAGATGCGCCTCCGTCTCGCGGGCGCAGCGCTCCCACGTGAAGCTCTCGGCGAAGGTCCGCGCGGCAGCGCCCATCCGGGCGCCGAGCGACGGATCCTGCGCGAACCGATCGAGCGCGGCCCCGAGCGCCGCGGCATCGCCGTGGGGGACGAGGAAGCCGGTCTCGCCGTGCCGCACCGACTCCCGGATCCCCGGCGAGTTTGACGCGACGACGGGGGTCCCGCAGGCCTCGGCCTCCACGTTCGTGAGCCCCCACCCCTCCTTGGGAGAGGCGAGGGCGACCGCCCACGCGCGGCGCAGCAGGGCCAGCTTCTCCGCCTCAGACACGAATCCAAGGAACCGCACGCGCGCACCGAGGTCAAGCGAGGCGACGAGTCGTTCGAGCGCGGGCCGGTAGTCCCCGGCCCCGGCAATCTCCAACACCGCGTCGGGATGCCGGACCTGGGCGAAGGCACGGATAATCAGATCGACGCCCTTGTAGCGCTTCAGCCGACCGAGGTAGGCAAACGTAGGGTGCGGCGCGCGCGCCGTCGCATCGGGCGTGTAGTAGTCGAACGAGACCCCAGGGGGGATGACGACGACATCTCCGCGCGGAATCCCGCGCGCGACGAGGTCGTCCGCGGTGCTCTCGCTGATCGCCTGGAACGGGACGCCACGGTACATCCACGGGATCGGGCGCTCCGCGAGCCAGACCGCAGCGGCGAGAGCGGGATGGAGCTCCTGGAACGCCGCTTCGCCGAACAGGTGTGGGACCACCGCGACGACGCGCGGGGCCCCCCAACGGGTCGTGAAGAGCGGGACCTTGTTGATGTCCTCGTAGAGCACGTCGAAGCCATGCGACCGGAGTTGCGCGTCGAAGTAGTGGCGCGCGAGGAACGGGAAGCTCTGCCGCGTCCCGACCCGGTGAATCTCCACGCCGTGCCGCGTGGCGCGGGGGGGGCATCCGGGCCAGCCGCCGCAGAGCAACGTCACCTCGTGCCCCCGCACCGCGAGCCGATCGAGGATCTCGTGGAGGTGCGTCTCGGCGCCGCCCGCGAGCGGGTTCTCGAGGTCCTGCCAGTTGACCGCCAGCAGCCTCACGTCAGCCGACCCATCCGCCGCGCCAACGCATCGAGCACGCCGTTCACGAAGCGCGCCGCCGTCTCGGTCCCGAACCGCTCCGCGAGACGGACGGCCTCCTGAATCACGACGCGCGGCGGCGTGCCGCCCTGCATCAGCTCCGCCGCCGCGACGCGCAGCACCGATCGCTCGATGTGCCCGAGCCGATCCAGCCGCCAGTTCGTGGTGACCTCCCCGAGCTCGGCGTCGATCCCCGCGCGCTCGGCTGCGAGGAGCCCCACGAGGTCGAGGGCGAACGCCCGCTCGTCAGGTGCGACCCCGAGGTCATCCCAGACCATCTGGGCGACACGCATCAGGTCCGCATCGCCCCCGCGCACATCCCAGGCATACGCCGCCTGAAGGGCGCGGGAGCGCCCACGGGTCTCAAGCCGCGCCGGCATCGTCGTCCTCCGCGGTGGCGAGATCGAGCCGGGCGAAGAGGTCGGCCATCTCGAGGGCCGCCACCGTCGCATCCCACCCCTTGTTGCCGTGCGCCCCCCCGGCCCGCGCCTCGGCCTGCGCCATCGTATCGCAGGTGAGGAGGCCGAAGCCGACGGGGACGCCGAACTCGCCCTGCAGGAGGGCGAGCCCCCGCGACGCCTCGCCCGCCACGAAGTCGAAGTGCGGCGTGTCGCCACGGATCACGGCGCCGAGTGCGACACACGCATCGTAGCGGTCGGTCTGCAGCGCCTTCGCGACCGCCAGCGGCAGCTCCCACGCCCCCGGCACCCAGAGGATGTCGATGTCATCGAGCACCACGCCGTGCTTCAGGCACGCCTCGAGCGCCCCCTGCACGAGCGGCTCGGTGATCGTCCGGTTGAACTGCGCGGCCGCGATGACGACGCGCTTCCCCGCCCCCTCGGGCATCCCAATGAATTCTGGCATCAGACGGCCCTCAGATGACCGAGTTTGGTGCGCTTCGTCTCGAGATACCCCGCGTTCTCTGCCGTGGGAGGCGAGACGATGGGTACGCGCTCGCCAAGACGGATCCCGTACCCCTCGAGCCCGACGAGCTTGCGCGGATTGTTGGTGATTGGTCGGATCGACGAGACGCCGAGATCGAGCAGGATCTGCGCCCCGATCCCGTAATTGCGCAGGTCCGGGGCGAAGCCCAGGCGCTCGTTCGCCTCGACGGTGTCGGCGCCGGCATCCTGCAGCGCGTAGGCCTTCAGCTTGTTGAGCAGGCCGATGCCCCGCCCCTCCTGATCGAGGTAGACGATGACGCCCTTCCCCGCCTCCACGACGAGGCGCATCGCCTCGTGGAGCTGCCAGCGGCAATCACACCGGATGGAGTGGAAGGTGTCGCCGGTGAGGCACTTCGAGTGCATCCGCACGAGGACATCCTCGGCGCCAGCCACATCACCGTACACGAGCGCGACGTGCTCGCGGGCATCCACGTCGTTGCGATACCCGACGAGGCGGAACTCGCCGAACTCGGTCGGGAGCCGGACGTCGGCCTCGCGATGCACGAGGCGCTCGTGCCGGAGGCGGTAGGCGACGAGCTGGGCGACGGTGATGAACGTGAGGCCGTGACGCTGCGCGAACGTCTCGAGCTGCGGCCGACGTGCCGAGCTGCCGTCGGCGGTCAGGATCTCGCAGATGACACCGGCGGGCTGGAGGCCGGCGAGACGCATCAGGTCGACCGCGGCTTCGGTGTGCCCGACGCGCTGCAGCACCCCTCCTTCGCGGGCGCGGAGCGGGTGCACGTGGCCCGGGCGCCGCAGGTCCGACGGGACCGTGCCCGGAGTCGCGAGGAGCCGAATGGTGGTCGCTTGATCGGCGGCGCTGATGCCGGTGGTCACGCCATGCGATGGCGCGGCGTCGACGGTCACCGTGTAGGCCGTCCGCAACGCGTCGGTGTTCTCCGATCCCATCGGTGGGAGGTCGAGCTGCGTCACTCGCGCCGGCGACAGCGCGACGCAGATCATCCCCTTCGCTTCCATCAGGAAGTTGACCATCTGGGGGGTGATGAACTCGGCCGCGCCGACGAGGTCGCCCTCGTTCTCGCGGTCTTCGTCGTCGGCGACGACGATGAACTTGCCGTGGCGTAGGTCGTCGATGGCCTGCTCGATGGTACCGAACATGATCAGGAGGTCAGGAGGGGCGCCGCGAGGCGCTGGAGATACTTCGCGAGGATGTCGGCCTCGAGGTGGACGCGATCGCCCGGCCGCCGATCCCCGAGGGTGGTGTGGCGCATCGTGTGCTCGATGATCGAGAGCTGTAGGCGGCGCGGCGCGGGGAGCGCATTCACGGTGAGGCTTACGCCATCGACGGCCACGGAGCCGAGCGGCACCAGCAGCGCCGCCACCGCATCGGGCACCTCGACGTCGATGAGCCAGGCGTCGCCGACGGCACGGGTCTCGCGAACGACCCCCACGCCATCGACGTGGCCCTGAACAATGTGGCCGCCCAGCCGGTCGCCGACGGCGAGCGCGCGCTCGAGGTTCACACGACGACCGACCTCCCACGCGCCGGTGGTGGTGCGATCGAGGGTGGTGACCACGGCGGCCACGGTGAACGACCCCGGGCCGTGCGCGCGGACCGTGAGGCAGGCGCCATCACAGGCGATGCTCTCGCCATCGTGCAGGCCCTCATACGGCGCCTCGATGACGAACGTCCGTCCCGCATCCGTGGTGGACACCTCGCGGACGCGACCGATGGCGGTGATGAGACCGGTGAACATCGCGATGGACGGCGAAAGGGGTGGAATCAGCGGTCGGCGGGGGCCCAGACCGACTCGATGTCGGCTCCGAGGGTCCGGCGCGACACCAGCCGCCATCCCTCCGGTGGTCGGCCCCCGGCCGACGGCGTCCCCGGCGGCGCCGGGATCGCCCCGGCCCCGAGCAGGACCGGCGCCTGAAAGATAACCAGGCGATCGACCAATCCAGCCTCGAGGAGGGAGGCACCGAGGGCCGCCCCGCCCTCCACGAGGAGGTGCCGGACCCCGGCCTCGCGTAGGGCTTCGAGCTGGCCGGGGAGCGTGGCAGCGCGTAGCACGCGTACGCCGACGAGCGGCTCCTCCGTCCCACTGGTCACCACCCAGGTCGGTCGTCGGGCGGCTGTCCGCACGAGGGTGCTCTCGGCGGGGAGATGTTCAGGTGCCCCGAAGACGACGCGGACCGGGGCGACCCGCGGGCGTCGCCCGTGACGCACCGTCAGCTGCGGGTCGTCCGCGATCGCCGTCCCCATCCCCACGGCGACGGCGTCGACGCCGGCCCGGAGTCGATGCACCGCGCGCATCGCGGCGGGTCCCGTCAGCTGCGTCCGGATCCTGTTGGCCGGCGCCAGCATGCCGTCGGCGGAAATCGCGAGCTTGAGCGTCACGAACGGCCGACGCGCCCCCCGGTGGGCAAAGAGAAAGGGAGCGTTCAGATCCGCGGCGGCCTCCCGCTCCACCCCCACCGTCACCGCGATCCCCGCGGCGCGGAGCACCGCCACCCCGCCGCGGGCCTGCGGATTCGGGTCCTCCACCGCGACGATGACGCGCGCGACCCCCGCCGCGATGATGGCATCGGTGCACGGCGGCGTCTTACCGTGATGCGTGCATGGTTCGAGGGTGACGTAGAGGTCGCTCCCCCGCGCGCGCGACCCCGCGGCCGCGAGCGCCATCACCTCCGCGTGGGGGCCGCCATGGACCGCGTGCCATCCGTCGGCGACGACCTGACCGTCCCGAACGACGACGGCGCCGACCAGAGGGTTCGGCGCCGTCCATCCCCCGCCGCGTCGCGCCCCCCGCCGGGCGCGACGCATCCGGGCCGCGTCGCGCGGGCCCGGGGGCGGGGCGAGTTCCTCGCGGGTCAGAAGCCCGCGCGGATCCCGATCGACCCGTACAGGCGCTTCGCGTTCGGACCGGTCGAGAACGTGTTGTAGGTGGCGATGTCACCGCCGGAGACCTGACCGACCTCCGCGACGATGCGCGCGATGACGAGGTTGAGGCCGAGGGACCCGTACATCGTGGTCCGCTTCGTGGCCACCGACGCATTGACGTTCGGGATGGTGAGGCCGGTCGCGGTCACGCCGATGTTCGCCGAGGCATCATACGAGTCCTGCCCGTAGCCCGCCGCCACCTGGAGCATCAGGAGATTCTTCTGCGCGCTGAGGCGCCACGAGCTGGTGGTCAGCGCGAAGTCCTGCATGTCGAAGTTCACGCCGCTCGAGCCGGCCTGCAACGACACCGTGGGGAGGTCGCGCTTCAGGTACGAGAAGGTCACGCCGGGGACGATCAGCGACTGCTGCAGCAGCCCGACGCGGACACCATAGCCAATCTTGAGCGACCCATCCGCCGGAGCGATCGAGACCGCGCCGGCATCCACTTCAGGCACGTACGTGGCGCTCGCCAGCAGATCGACGCCACCGACGCGCGTGACGCCGAGACCGATGCCCTTGAAGAGGCCGACCGACGCATCGACCGTCGGGAACGCGACGAGCGCGCTCTTGGTGTCGAGGTTCGTACCCGGCGTGGTGTTCGGCGTGGTGAGCGGCGCGAGCTCCGGGGCGGCGCCGAGGACCGCGTTCAGGCGGACCGCGACGGCGAAGTGCGGGAGCCCGCCGACCGTCGTGCCAAGGCCAAGGGTGTGGCTCCCGCCGGCGACGGCGGTCCCGAGCTGCGGGGCCATGTAGGCGAAGAGGTCGGCAGCGTTGCACTGCAGGTCACGCGTCGAGGTGAGCGCCCCGGTGGGGCACCCGTTCTGGGCAAGCGCCGGCGTGGCGGCGACAGTGAGCGCGGTAAGGGCGACGGCAAGGCGACGCATCGGAGGACTCCTAGGTCAGACGAGGTGAACCCGCCCCGAACCGGGGCGGAGGTGGCCAAGCATCCAGCTATCGACGCCGGCCTGCATCGCAAGGTCACGAATCTGCGCTGCGGTGGCTGTGTCGCAGGTCACAATCATCCCGACCCCCATGTTGAAGGCCCGGAACATCTCGTCGGTGGCAACCTGCCCAGCGTCCTGCAGCACACGGAAGACCGACGGCACGCGCCACGCCGAGGTCTCGACCACGGCGTCGAGGTGCGACGGGAGGGCCCGATCGAGGTTCCCGGGGATGCCCCCGCCGGTGATGTGCGCCATGCTGTGCACCTGAGCGAGCACGGGACGGAGGATCGGCAGGTACGAGCGGTGCACGGCGAGCAGGACGTCCGCCACGGTCGCGCCGCCGGCGTCCGGAAACGGGTCGTGCGGCCCAAGCCGAAGCCGCTCCGACACGATGCGCCGAGCGAGGGAGTAGCCGTTGGTGTGCAGCCCGGTGGAGGCGAGCCCCACAAGGACATCCCCCTCGCGGGCCCCAGCCGACGTGATCACGGCGTCTTCCTCGACGACCCCGACGATGAACCCGGCGAGGTCATAGTCCGGCGCGGTGTACACGCCTGGCATCTCCGCCGTCTCCCCACCGACGAGGGAGGCCCCGTTCTCGCGGCATCCCGCCGCGACGCCGGCGACGATTGCCTCCACCACGGAGGGAACGAGCGTCCCGAAGGCGACATAGTCGAGGAAGAAGAGCGGCGTCGCCCCCTGCACGAGGATGTCGTTGACGCAATGGTTCACGAGGCAGTGCCCGATCGTCTCGTGCCGATCGGCCTCGATCGCGACCTTGATCTTCGTCCCGACCCCGTCGGCGCTCGAGACGAGGAGCGGGCGACGCACCCCGTCGGGGAGCCGGAACATCCCGCCGAACCCACCAAAGGCGCCGCGCGCCCCGGCCGTGAACGTGGACTCCACCAGCCGCTTGATGCGGTGCTTGGAGTCCTCCGCCGCGGCGATGTCGACGCCGGCGGCGGCGTAGGTGAGGGCGTCGCCGCTCACGAGCCGAGGGCCTG
>JBMTAR010000026.1:0-16533 GCA_049428925.1 Gemmatimonadaceae bacterium | reverse complement strand
CCCCCCCCCCGGTCGCGCTCAGGCCATGAGCCGTTCCACGAGCGCCGTCGAGCGGTCGGCCGCGCCGAGCTCCGCGGTGACCACCGCCAGCGCCGCCGCGCCGGCGCGCGAACGCGTCTCCGGTTCGGTGAGCGCGATGACGATCGCGCGCGCGAGGGCGTCGGCGTCAGAGGCCGCCACGGCAGCGCGCGCGGCGAGCAGCAACGCCGCATCTCGGCTCCCCGCGTGCCTCGGGCCGATCAGCACCGGGACCCCCAAGGCCGCCGGCTCTACCACGGAGTGCAGTCCGGCGCCGTGGAAGCCGCCGCCCACATAGGCGACATCAGCGAGGGCGTACAGGTCGGCGAGCACCCCGACGCGGTCGACGAGCACCACATCGGTATCGATGGTCGCGTGCGGCAGCGTGGTGGCGTCGAGTCCGGTGAGGCTGGCCCACGAGGCGAGCGGCTCGAGGTGTGCGGGGGTCGGCTCGTGCGGTGCGACGAAGAGCCGGGCCGCCGGCACCTGATGCACGACCTGCTCCCACGCGCGGCAGAGCACCTGGTCGTCGGTGGGCCAGGTCGAGCCTGCCACGAGCGTGGGCCGATCATCGGCGAGCGTCGCGACGGGGCCGGTAGTGCGGTCGAGGGCTTCGAGGCGTGCCACCACCTGGTCGTAGCGGGTGTCACCGGTGACCTCGAGCCGGTCCCGCCGGACGCCGAGCGCTGCGAGGCGATCCGCGTCGGCGGAATCGACTGCACCGACGGCGTCGAGGGCGGCATAGGCGTCGTGTGCGAGGGCGCGCGCCACTGCGCCGGTGCGTCCGGAGCGCGCACGGAGCGCCGCGGAGATCAGCCCGGTGCGAACGCCCCGTCGGGCGGCGGTCTCCCAGAGGATGGGCCAGAGGTCGACCTTCGCCGCGACCAGGGCGGTGGGGCGGAGGGCCTCAAGCAACTGTGATGCGGCCCCGGCGGTGTCGAACGGCAGGTACCCGACCGCGTCGACGTCGAGGGTGCCGGCGAAGCGCTCCGCACTCGGTGAGAAGTGGGTGAAGAGGAGCTGCCAGTCCGGATGGCGAGCGCGTACCCGCTCGAGGACGGGGCGCGCCATCAGCCCCTCACCCACGGAGGCCGCGTGCATCCACAGGAGCGGCCGCTCCCGGTCCCGATGGGCCGCGGCCCACGCCAGCAACCGGGGGAGTGCGTCGCGCCGGGCGCGCAGGCTGCGCGCGAGCTTCCCCTCCCCGGGCCAGGCGAGGTGCGCGGCGAGGCACGCCGCGCCGGTCAGGAGCGCGTAGGCGGGGGCGAGGGCGGCGTGCAACGCGGGGACGATTCGGGGCCGGGAACGCGTCGGTGGGGCAACGTCAGGGCCGCACGGGCGCGGCGGCGATGGCCGCGTCGATGGCGCGACGGAACGCGTCGTACGGCTGGGCGCCGATGACGGGACGGCCTCCAATAAGAAAGGTCGGGGTCGACCCCACACCGATTCGCTGCGCCCGGTCCAGATCCGCCGCGATGAGTTCACGCACCTCGCCCGCGGCGAGGCAGCGCTGCAGGCGCGGCTGGTCGAGTGGGAGCGATCGGGCGAGGGAGTCGAAGAAGGCGCGCGGCGTGCGGAGACTCTTCCACTCCCCCTGCGTGCGGAAGAGGGCGTCCGAGATGGGCCAGAAGCGTTCCTGCTCGGCGGCGCACATCGCGAGCTCGTGCGCGGGCTGCGCGTTCGGGTGCGACGAGGTGATGGGGAAGTTGAGATACGCGACCTGCGCCTTCCCCGTCCGGATGTAGTCCCGGTCGATGAGCGGTTCCGTCTCGTCGTGCCAGCGTTTGCAGAAGGGGCACTGGTAGTCGGAGATGACGACGATCCAGACGGGGGCGTCGGCGCGCCCACGGATGCGGGCGCGGTCAGCGCGGGCGAGGCGCGCCTCACGGGTCTCGTCAGCGGGTCGGGGCGCGTCGGCGGAGGTCACCGTCGGCGCCTGGGCGCCGAGGCTGGCGCTCACGAGGGTCACGAACCCAAAGAGGTGCCACACGCCGCGCCCGGCGCGTCGCATGGGGCGAAACCAGACGGAGAATCGTACCATACCGGTGTGGGCCGAGTCAGGGAGTCGCATCACTCAAACCTAACATCGAGGTCGGTCCGGTCTGCGGGGTCGTCCCCCGGGGCCCTTGCGGGACCGTCCGGCAGGCTACACCCTAGGGGGTGTCATGTTCCCGACCGGTCCGCCCACCGCGGCGTTCGGTCGACGTTCGTTCGTATGCCACGCGGTGGCAGCTCAGTCCTCCACGAGAGCGAGGGAAATCGATGATGAACGGTAGCGCGCGGTTTCACCCGATCCCGGCGCTGGTCACCGGTCTGGCGCTGGCCCTGCTCGGGCCGGTGGCGGCCGAGGGGCAGCAGACCGCGGTGATCACGGGGAAGGTGTTGAGCGAGGCGGGTCAGCCGCTGTCGCTGGCGAACGTCTTCATCGCCGAGCTGTCGGTCTCGGTGGCGACGAACGACGCCGGCGTCTACACGATCAGCTTGCCGTCGGCCCGGGCGACCGGTCAGACGGTGCAGCTGCGCGCTCGCGCAATCGGGTACAAGCCCGGGGTGCAGCCGGTGACGTTGCGCACGGGCAACCAGACCGTGGACTTCAGTCTCGTGCGTGACATCAACCGCCTCACCGAGGTCACGGTGACGGGGTCGATCGAAGGCACGGAGCGCGCCAAGGTGCCCTTCGCGATCGCCCGCGTGACGGCCGAGGAGCTCCCCGTCCCGTCGCTCGACCCGATGCGGACCCTCTCGGGCAAGGTGCCGGGGCTGCGCATCGCGCAAACGAGCGGTCGCCCCGGCGCGAGCCCGGAGATCCAGCTTCGCGGGCCAACCTCGATCAACGCCTCGGGCCGCTCGCAGCAGCCGCTGATCATCGTGGACGGCGCAATCCTCCGTGTGGGCAACCTCAACGACATCGGCGCGCTCGACATCGAGTCGGTCGAGGTCGTGAAGGGCGCCGCCGGCGCCTCGCTCTACGGCACCACGGCGGCGAACGGCGTCATCATCATCAAGACCAAGCGCGGTGCCAACCGGGACGGGGTCACCTGGAACTACCGGTCGGAGTTCGGAACCAGCGACTTGGCGAGCATCAACTATGATCCGCCGCTCAATCACCATCTTCAGCTCGACGAGACGGGGACGCGGTTCTGCGTGACGGGTTCCGGCTCGTACGGGTCCTGCTCCCGCTCGTTCGTCTGGATGAACGAGATCCAGCGCATCAATGGTGTGAACGCCGACACCACACGGGTGCCGCAGAGCGTCCAGTTCAACGCGATGTCGAACGCGGACGGCACCCTCACCAACGTCTTCCAGTCGAACCTCTGGCCGCAGGCGCGGTACGACGCCTTCGCCCAGGTCGCGACGCGGAACCCCGTGATGCTGAACTCGCTCGACGCGAGCGGACGGGTGGGCTCGGTCCGGTACTTTGTGAGCGGGCAGTTCACCGATGACCGCGGCGCGGTGAAGGGCCTCAACGGCCAGCAGCAGCGTCGGGCGCGCGTCAACCTCGATTACGACGCCCGCCGCGACCTCCGCATCTCGGTCAGCACGCTCTTCGACCGGGCGACGACCGACAATCGGTCCGGTGGTTCGTCCAACGGATCCATCTTCGGGCAGCTCCTCCGCGGGTCGACTGGGGGCACGGACTATCTCGCACGCGACACCCTGGGCCGCCCGATCATCCGCGCGGGCGGCGGGCCGCTCCGCGGATCGGGTAACGGCGCCGGTACCTACCTCTACGACCAGGACAACAACAACTACTGGTCGGAGAACAACGCCTCGCGCTTCCTCGGCTCCCTCTCGGCGACGTACACGCCCGCGGACTTCCTCACCGTCGAGGGCACCGTCTCGTTCGACCGGCGCAACAGCGCGAACGACAGCTGGTACGTGAAGGGGTATCGCACCAACGCCATCTCGAACGCGGTCAATTTCGGTCAGCAGGATTTCAGTGACGGGATCAACGAGGCGATGACCGCGAACTTCTCGGTCACCGGCCGCAAGCAGCTCACTTCTGACCTCAATGCGAAGGCCAGCGTCCGGACCATCTATGAGCGCTCGGACAACTGGTCGTACTCGACCGGCGGTGAGCAGTACGTGGTGGCGCAGATCAACACCCTGAGCAACACCACCGCGAACTTCTTTGCCAACTCCAGCCGGTCCTCCATCGTCAATCTCGGCGCCGTCGGTGGCGTGAACCTCGAGTACAAGGGACGCTACATCCTCGAGGGCACGTATCGGTACGACGGGAGCTCGCTCTTCGGCCCTGGACGGCGCTGGGCGCCCTTCGGTCGCGCCTCCCTCGTCTGGCTGGCCTCCGATGAGCCGTGGTGGGACGTGCCGGGGGTCTCCGAGTTCCGCATCCGCGCGGCGCGCGGGACCGCGGGCAACACCCCGAACTTCACGGCGCAGTACGAGACGTACTCCTGCAGCGCCACCGGCTGCTCGCTCGGCCAGGCCGGCAATTCGCAACTCCGGCCGGAGACCACGACTGAGACGGAAGTCGGGATGGACTTCACGCTCTTCGACCGGTTCGGATTCGAGCTGACCAGTGCCACCTCCGACACCCGCGACCAGATCCTCAACGTCCCGACCCCGTCCAACCTCGGGTTCTCGACCCAGTGGAAGAACGCGGGAACGCTCCGCAACAAGACCTTCGAGGCGGCCTTCAACGTGCCGCTCGTCAGCTCCCGCGACTTCACCTGGGACCTGCGGATGTCGTACGATCGCATCCGGTCGACGATCACCGAGTTGAACATGCCCGCGTACTTCCAGAGCGCGGGTCTCGCCAGCGGCAACGGCAGTTTCTTCTTCGTCTCCGCGAGCACGGAGAAGAGCAATGGGTTTGCCCTGAATCGGATCGGCAACATCTGGGGCCGACGCTTCTATACGGGATGCGGGTCGCTCCCGGCGTCCGTGCAGGCGCAGTGCGGCGATGGGAAGGCCTTCCAGGTCAACGATCGCGGTTACGTGGTCTGGGTCGGCGAGGGGAACACCTGGCGGGACGGCATCACCAAGAACCTCTGGCAGACCAAGCTGTCCGCGGCGAACTCACCGTGGAACACCCCCCTCTTCTTCGGGCACCCGATCGTCGACCGTCCCCTCAGAGGCGAGCCGGGTGAGACCCTGGGGAGGCTTCAGGTACTTGGCAACACGCTCCCCGATTTCCGAATGGGGCTCACGAGCAACATCACGTACAAGCGCTTCACCCTCTATGCCCTCTTCGACGGGACCTTCGGTCACGAGATCAACAACCAGGCCGAGGGGTGGGGGATCTTCGACTTCAATGCGCAGTCGATGGATCAGGGGCCGCAGACCGCCGCCACCGTCGAGACGGCGAAGCCGGTCGGGTACAGCTGGCGAGTCGGTAGCCCCGAAGGGGCAGGCACGGGGGGGCTGTATGACCTTCTCGGGCCGAACAGCTACAACGTCGAAAACGGCAGCTATGTGAAGCTCCGTGAGGCCACCCTCTCGTACAAGCTCGGGCCGGTGGCCGGCGTCGGTGATTGGACCCTCTCCGTAATCGGGAGAAACCTCCTGACGCTTACGAATTACACCGGGATGGATCCCGAGATTGGTGTGCAGGGTGGTAATTCGGGCTCCGGATTCATCAACCAGATTGACGCGTTTGGCTTCCCAACGCTTCGGACCTTCACCTTCGCGGTCTCCACCCGCTTCTAGGAGCCGACCTCAATGACTCGCACCACTCTCCGATGGGCCGTCGTCGCGACGGTCGTGGTGGCCCTCTCGGGCTGTCAGGACCAGCTCGTCGTCGATAACCCGAACAGCGGCAACACCGACAAGGTGCTGGCCACCCCGGCCGACGCCGAGAATCTCCTCGGGAGCTACTACAAGCGCTGGCACTCCGGCGTCTACGGCTCCATCTCGACGATGGAGAGCATGATGAACATCTTCTCGTTCCAGACGTACGGCAGTCTGGCGAACGAGTGCATGAACTCGCACGCCCCGTTCACGGGGGCCGGGTTCACCAACAACCCGGGCAACACCTGCCAGGCGAATAAGTATCGGCTCTACTCAATCGGTTCCGAGGTCAACCGCGTGGCGTCGAGCTTCCTCGCGAAGCTGGCGCCTGGATCGGGGTTCACCCTGGGGACGCCGGGGCGTGACCTGCGCGCCGCGGCCTTCGCGGAGTTCCTGAACGGCCTCTCCCTCGGCTACATCGCGATGGTGTACGACTCGGCGGGGATTGTCGGGGCGGGGACCGATCCCGAGGATGCGGGGCCGCTCTACCCTCACACGGTGGTGCGGGATTCCGCGCTGGCGGCGTTCGACCGGGCCATCGCGGCCGCCCAGAACCCGCTCTCGGGTGGTGCGAACGGATTCCCGCTGCCGGCCACCTGGATTCCGTCGCCGACGACCTTCACGTCCGCGGAGTTCGTCAAGCTCGTGCGGGCCTATCGCGCCCGCATCCGTGCGAATGTTCCGCGGACGCCGGAGGAGCGCGCGGCCGTCGATTGGGCGGCGATTATCGCCGACGCGGACGGCGGCCTCACCGCCACGCATGAGATCGTCACGAATACGGTGACCGGGCCGACAATGAATTGGCGTCAGCAGTACTCGACGTTCGGGCTCTGGCACCAGATGACGCCGTTCATCATCGGGATGGCCGACACCTCCGGGAGCTACGCCTCGTGGATCGCGGCGCCGGTCGGGAATCGCGCCACGGCGGGGGGCAACCCCTTTGGGATGGCAACGCCAGACCGCCGCTTCCCGCAGGGGGCCACCCGAGCTGCGCAGCAGGCCGACTTCGCCATCGCTCGCGATTGCTCGACGGCCGGCACCGCGTGCCCGCGCTACTTCGTCAATCGGCCGACGACGCAGGATCAGACGACTGGTGAAGGGTGGGGGCTCTCGCAGTTCGATTTCGTCCGGTTCTATGGCTGGAACATCGCGGGGGACGCCGGGCAGGCGCGCAACGGCCGCACACCGCTCTACACGATCGAGGAACTGCAACTCCTCAAGGCGGAGGGACTCTACCGGGCGGGGAACTACGCCGCGGCCGGTGCGATCGTGAACACCACGCGGGTGCGCAACGGACTCGCGGCCATTACGGCCTTCGACGCGACCACCCCGGTCCCGGGCGGCAACGCCTGCGTGCCGAAGGTGCCGCAGGCGCCGACCTTCAACACGGTCGGGTGCGGTACCCTCTGGGATGCGCTCAAGTACGAGAAGCGGATCGAGACGGCCTTCACGCACTTCGCGCCGTGGTATCTCGATTCGCGCGGGTGGGGTGATCTCCCCGAGACCACACCGCTCTTCGTCGCGACGCCGTACCAGGACATCCAGGCCCGTGGGAAGCCGAGCTCGGCGATTTACGGCACGGGCGTCGGCGTCGGGAGCGCGCCGAACTCCACGGCCGCCCGTAGCAGCTACGGCTGGTGAGTCTGATGAAGCTGTTGCGTCGTCCCCTGCTCCTCGCGTCGCTCGCCGCGGCGGTTGGCTGCTATGCCGCCGAACCGGTGTCGGTGGGCGTCGCGCCGGAGGTGGGGACGCGCATGTCGTTCCAGCTCAACGATCAGGGGCGCGCCGCCCTCGGCCTCGTGATGGGCGATGGCCTCGAGCGCATCGACGGCCGGATTCTCTCGCATGACGAGACCGGCTACCTCGTCGCGGTCAGTGAGGTGCGGCGGATCCGCGGCTCGCTGCAGGTGTGGGCCGGGGAACCGGTCCGCCTGAGCGATCGTCACGTCAGCGGGATCAGTGTCCAGCGCTACAGCCGGTCTCGGACCGCAATCGCGGTCGCGGGCGGGGTCGGTACCCTCGCCCTCATTCTCACCCGGGGCATCAACGGGTTCGCGTTCGGTGGCGACCGCTCGACCCAACCCCGGGACAGCCTTTCGGCTTCCCTCCGCCTCCTCCTCCCGTGAGGGATCCGATGGCGGCTCAACCTCCCATGGAGTGGTCCATGCGACGTCTTTCTCTAACTTCCCTGCTCGTCTTCGCTGCGCTCCTGACGGCGTGCGCCGGTCTGACGGAGGAGTTTCCGACCGCTGCGCCGCAGGTAGCGGGCGTCCGGTTCATCAACGCTGTGCCCGACACCGCGGGCGCGTACGGGATGGATCTGCGCTTCGTCGATATCGTGGAGAACAACGCGCATTTTCGACAGAACTTCCGGAATGGGCCGACCGCCTCGTCGCAACGATATCCGTGCACGGAAGCGATCATCACCGGAACCTCCTCGCCCTGTCCGTCGTCGGCGTCCAGCTACTCGACCGTCGGGTCGATTGGGGTGCAGTACAAACCGGCGCAGGCAGGCCAGCGGCGCTTTCGCATCTTCCTCGATGACTCGCTTCAGGCGAATGCGCAGATCGTCATCAAGGACACGACCGTCACCCTCCAGGCCGGCAAGAATTACACCGCACTGCTGATGGGGCAGGTGCGGGCCGGCGCGTCGCCGAGTCTCAAGCTCCTGTTCTTCGAGGAGGTCGAGGCGAACCCGGCGACGCAGGTGACGATGCGGGTCATCAACACCAGCTACGCTGCCATTGATGTGCGACGGTACAAGCAGGGCAGCAGCGCGCCGGCAACCGCGACGTGGGAGAATGTCGCGCCGATGAGCGTCTCGACGTACTCGGCGGTGGACACCGGCGTCTATCGCTACAATGTCCAGCCTGCCGGTGGTGGGACGGCGCTCTTCGCTGACGGGTATTTCCTGGTGGGTCAGGTGGCGTACTCCACGGCGGGGGCCGGCGGCAAGATTGACATCGAAGCCCTCCCGGGTACGGCCGCGCCCGGCTCGGTCGTGACGCTGATCGTCTTCCCGCCCTCGACCGCGGGGGCTCGGACCCCGCAGACGTCTGCGTTCCAGGTCCCGGCTGCGACGACCATCTGGGACCGGCGTCCACCGTACGTGAACCCCTGATCGTCGCCGCTGACGATCGATCGAGGGGGGCCGGCGAGTACTCGCCCGGCCCCCCTCGCGCATCGGTGCCATCCCGCGAGGTATCATCTCGTATGTCGATTCCCGAACCTGACCGCACGCCCGCCAGACGAATCGTCGCGGTGCTCCTCATCGCCCTCGGCGTCGCAGCGTGCGACGGTGGCGAACGGCATACGCCGCCGCCCAGCTACCCGGAGGCGCCCGAGTGGCTCCTCGCGCGCGGGCGGCTCCAGCCGGCGGGCGCCGCCACGACGGGCGCACGGCACGACTTCACCTTCCCCGACCGGCTCGAGACGAGCGGGATCCGGTTCGTGCACCGGATCGTAGACGACGCAGGTCGGCGCTACAAGGCGGTCCACTATGACCACGGCACGGCCGTGGCGGCGGCCGACGTCGACGGAGACGGGCACCTCGATCTCTACTTCGTCAGCCAGCTCGGTCGGAGTGAACTCTGGCGTGGGCGAGGCGACGGTACCTTCGAGGATGCCACCGTCGCGGCTGGCCTCGTGGTGGACGATCCGGTCGGGGTGGGGGCGTCGTTCGCGGACGTCGACAACGATGGGGACGCCGACCTGTTCGTGACGACGGTTCGCAAGGGCAATCGGCTGTATGAGAACGATGGGACGGGACGCTTCACCGACATCACCGCTGCGGCGGGGCTCGGATATCAGGGCCATGCCTCGGGGGCCGTCTTTTTCGATTACGACCGGGATGGCCGGCTCGATCTCTACGTCGCCAACGTCGGGCGCTATACGACGGACACCGTGGGCACCGGCGGCGCGCACGTCGGGATGGACGGGGCGTTCTTCGCGCACGTGCTCCCCGCCCGGCGCGAAGATGGTGTCCTCTATCACAACCTCGGCGACAACCGGTTCCAGGATGTCACGCGCGCGGTGGGGCTCGGCGATGATGGCTGGAGCGGCGAAGCCGTGCCACTCGACGTCGATGGCGATGGCTGGCTCGACCTGTATCTCGCGAATATGCAGGGGGAGGATCGCGTTTATCGCAACCGAGAGGGGAGGCGATTCGAGGACGTGAGCGCACGATACGTGCCGCGGTCGCCGTTTGGGTCGATGGGGGTCGAGGTGCTCGACTGGAATGGGGACGGCCGCCTCGACCTCTTCGTGACCGATATGCATTCCGACATGTTCGATGATCTCGCCCCCGACGATGTGATGGGCGAGGGACGGAAGTCTGACCCGACGAAGATGCCGCCGCCGCTCTTCCCTCGCGGGACCGACCGCCTCCTGTTCGGCAACGCCCTCTTTACCGCGCGCGATACGGCGGGTGGTGGCTTCGAGGAGAGCTCGGACCGGGCGGGCGTCGAGAGCTACTGGCCCTGGGGGCCGAGCGCGGATGACCTGAACGCCGATGGCTGGGACGACCTCGTGATCACTGCGGGGATGAACTATCCGTTCCGCTACGCGCCCAACACGGTGTTCCTGAACGAGGCGGGGAAGCGCTTCCTCCCTGCGGAATTCCTCCTCGGGATCGAGCCGCGGGCGCGTGGCGCGACGGAGCAGCCGTGGTTCTCGATCGACTGTGGCGTGGGGGGTGCCGACGTCGGGACGTTAGCCTGCCAGGCGTGCACTCGACCGAATGGGGCGCTCGGCCGCTGTCGCGCCGAGCCGGGCACGGGGCGCCAGACGGTGATGGGGACCCGCGGGTCGCGCAGCAGCGTGATCGCGGACCTCGATGAGGATGGGGACCTGGACCTCGTGCTCGCCGAGTTCAACGCCGCGCCACAGATCCTGATGAGCGACCTCAGCGATCGAGGGGGGGCGCGCACGCTGCAGATCCGTCTCGTCGGGACGCGCTCCAATCGGGATGGACTCGGGGCCGTCGTCCGTGTGACGCGCTCGGACGGTCTGGTGCTCACCAAGGCGATGGATGGGAAGTCCGGGTACCTCGGCCAGAGCCGCCTGCCCCTCACCTTCGGCCTGGGCGCGACGGCGACGGTGCAGGGGATCGAGGTCCGCTGGCCCTCGGGGACTCGGCAGGTGGTCCCGCCGCCGACGGCATCCGGGCTGTTCACGATCACCGAGCCCTGAGCGATCCGCGGAGGATGCGGTTCGCGGGGAAGGCCTCGGTCAGCGGAGACGAGCGCGGGCGCCCGGCACCGACCGGGGGCGGCTACGGGCGGGTGAGCTCCGCGCGCACACGCTCGATGAGTCGCGCATCGAGCGTCCCGCGCGTGCTGCACGCCTGATAGCCCTGCGAGAAGGCGACCGGCCGCGCGAGTGCGTCGAGCAGGATCTCGACGGTCGTCGTCCCCGCCGCGCCGCTGGAGAGCGTCGCCACCACCTGCAGCTGGACGTTGTACTCGTCAGCGTTCTCACCGATCTGCGTCTGCCCGCAGTCGAAGTAGCGGCTCACCGGGGCGGTCCCGAGGCGCCGGCGCACGCGGAACCCGGTGCTTCCATATTGCCGAGCCCTGGCGTCCACGACCCCACCGGGGATGCCGAGGGAGTCGAAGGCCGCCGGCAACGCGCGCCAGACGCGATCGATCGGGGCTGCGACGATGAACGACGAGCGCATCTCGTCCGGCCGGACCCGGATATTGAGATTGCCGCCGGGGGTGCTGACGCGCATCGTGGACGGCGCCGGCGCGGCGTCCCCCGCCGCGGCAGCACGGGGTGCGGCGGCATCGGGCGCGCTGGCGGTGCTGCCACCCGTCGAGGCACAGGCGAGGAGGGTGAGCACCAGCGGGCACACCAGCAGGGAGCGCATCGGTTCGCCTCGGGAGCGTGGGGGAGTTGATCGTATATTTACGCCGTCGACGTGCGGTCCGCTGCGCGCGAGTCGTCTCCCCCCTGGCCATCGCCCCCCTTCTATGCGCCGTCGCTGGCTCGTCCTCCTGACGCTCTGCGCCGCCTGTCGCGCGCCGGCGCCGGACGATCCGCGAGTCGTCACGACGATGGTCCGGGCCTGGTATGGCGTCGCGCGTGTGGAGCGGCTCTCGCCACCGATCACCTCGCGACTCTTCGCCTATCAGGCGACCGCCCTCTTCGCCGGCCTCACCGCATCGGAGACGGCGCGAGGCCTCGTCGGCCGATTGAACGACTTTCCGGCCCTTCCGGCACCCGACGGCGAGGTCGACGGCACGCTGACCGCCGTCGCGGCGGTGCGCGTGGTCTCGGACAGTCTGCTCGCCGAGGCACTTCCGACGACGCGCGCGGCGTTGGCCCGACTCGCCGACTCGCTCGCGACGGCCCGCGTCGCGATGCTCGGCCGACGGCGCGGCGCCCGGACGCAGCGAGCCCGCTCCGACGCGCACGGCGCCGCGATCGGGCAGGCCATCGTCGCGTGGGCGCGCGCGGATGGCTTCGCGGCCACGCGAGGGCGCGCGTACGCGCCCCCCGTGGGTCCCGGTCGCTGGGTGAACGATGCGCCGGCCACTGTGTACGCGACCCAGAAGACCTCCGGCGCATCCGAGATGGTGCAGCTCGATGATCCGGCGAACACGCTGCGCCCGGGGAGCACGAGTGATCGGGCGCTGGTGCTCAGCCGGGCCAAGCCCGCCGATCGACGCACGCTGCCCGCGGTGAATATGGCGGGCGCGAGCGAGCCGTACTGGGGCACGCTCCGGCCGTTCGCGCTCGCCCGGTGGGACGCCTGCCCGGTCCCGCCGCCGCCGCCGTACGCGACGACGCCGGGGTCGGCGCTGCGGACGGGCGCCGAGGCGGTCGTGGCGACCCAGCGCGCCCTCACCGAGTCGCAGCGCGCGACGGCGCTCTACTGGGCCGACAATGCAGGCGAGAGCGGAACACCGGCAGGCCACTGGGCCGCCATCGCGAGCGCCGTCGCTGCCGCTCGCGGTCTCAGCGCCCCGGCGGCCGCGGGCGTCGTGCTCGACGCCAGCGTCGCCGTCGCGGACGCGTTCATCGCGGCCTGGGGGTACAAGTATCGTGACCTCACCATCCGGCCACGCACCTACATCCGGCGCGTGATCGACCCGCGCTGGGAACCCGCCATCCCCACGCCGCCCTTCCCGGAGCACCCGGCCGGCCACGCCACGCAATCCGCTGCCGCGGCGACGGTGCTCGCGGCCCGTCTCGGGGATGGTCCTTTCATCGACAGCACCAGCGTGGCGCTCGGCCATCCGCCGCGCCGCTACCCGACCTTCATCGCCGCCGCGGACGAGGCCGCTGTCTCGCGCCTCTATGGCGGCATTCACTTCCCGACCGGGAATGAGGCCGGTCGCGTCCTCGGCGCCTGCGTCGGGCGCTCGGTCGCCGCCCGGAGCATCGGAGTCATCGAATGATTCGTCGCCAACGCTCGTCGGCGCGGCGCACGCCGCGCGCGGTGCCTCTGCTCGCAGCGTGCCTCGCCGTTGCGTCCCTTGCCGCCTGTGGCCCGCAGGAGCCGGGCCCCTGGCAGGAGGCGGGGACGCACCGGTGGCGCACGCTCGAGGTGCGTGGCGGTCGGGCGCGCTTCACCTCGGTCGCGGAGCGGGCGGGCATCCGGTTCACGAACGAGGTGAGTGATACGGCGCTGGTCGGCAATCGGATGCTCGCGCAGGGCGCCGGCATCGCGCTCGGCGACGTCGACGGCGACGGACGCGTGGACGTCTTCCTCGGGCGTACCGAGGGGTGCAGTGCGCTCTATCGCAACGTCGGGGCGTGGCAATTCGAGGACGTCACTTCCGCCGCGGGTGTCGGCGCCTGCGACCGCCACACGAGTGCCGTCGCGTTGGTGGATCTCGACGGTGATGCCGACCTCGATCTCCTCCTCCTCGCGACCACCGGACCGAACGCGGTCTTCGTGAACGACGGGACGGGACGCTTCACCGAGCGTCGTGACCTCGGGCTCGATCCGGTGGGGCGGGGGGGCGCGGGGATCACCGCCGCGGACGTCGATGGTGACGGGTGGCTCGAGGTGTACGTCGCGAACTACAAGGCGTACACGATCGACGACTCGGTGCCACCGCAGCGCCGTGCGTTCAATCAGATGGTCCGTGAGGTCGCGCCGGGGCGCTGGGAGGTCGTGCCCGAGCACCAGCGCGAGTACAAGGTCGTCTATCGTCCCGACATCGGCGGCCTGCGGATGACGCAGCGTGCCGCGCCCGATGCGTTCTACCGCAATGTCCGCGGCGCGCTCGTCGCCGAGTCGCAGACCGGCGGGCGATTCCTCGACACCGCGGGACGGCCGCTCGCGGAGGCGGAGGAATCGTTCACCCTCGCGGCGCGCTTCGGTGACCTCGACGGAGACGGCGCTCCCGACCTCTACGTCGCCAACGATTTCGAAGACCCGGACCTCCTCTGGCGCAATGATGGGCGCGGCACCTTCCGGATGGCGGACTGGCGGGCGATTCGGCAGCAGAGCAACGCCTCGATGTCTGTCGAACAGGGGGACATCGACGGCGATGGGCGGCCCGATGTCTTCGTCTCCGATATGCTCGCCGCCGACCTGCGGCAACGCCGCACTCAGATTCCGACCCACACGGCGCTCCGCAAGACGCCCGGCGATGCGCCGACGGTCCTGCAGCAGCAGAAGAACTCGCTCTATCTGAATCGCGGGGACGGCACCTTCGCCGAGGCGGCCTACGCGTATGGAGTCGAGGCGAGCGGATGGACCTGGGGCTCGCACCTCGTGGACGTGGATCTGGATGGGTGGCAGGACCTCCTGGTGGTGAACGGGCATCTCTGGGACCTCATGGACGCCGATGTGCAGGAGGGGCTGCAGAACCGGCTCAACGAGGTCCCGTGGCAGCGGCTTCGGTGGGAATTCCCGCGCCTCGCGCTCCCGAACCTCGCCTTCCGCAACATCGCGGGCCGCAGCTTCGCCCCGATGGGTCCCGCGTGGCGCTTCGGCACCGAGCCCGATGTCTCCCACGCGATCGCCTCGGCCGACCTCGACGGTGACGGGGACCGTGACGTCGTCATCAACCGGCTCGGCGCCCCCGCGCTCGTCCTCCGCAATGACACCGACGCGCCGCGGGTCGCGGTGCGCCTCATCGGCACCGCCCCGAACACGCGCGCGATCGGCGCCCGCGTCCGCCTCACCGCACCGGGGCTGCCGCTGCAGGTGCGCGAGGTCTTCGCCGGCGGACTCTATCTCGCTCACGCGGACGAACAGCTGACCTTCGCGATGGGGTCGGCGGATTCGGCGCGCCTCGAGGTCACGTGGCGTGACGGCACCCGCACGACGATCGATGACGTCCGCCCCGACCGCGAGTATGAGATTCGCCAGTCCGGCGCGCGGCCCGCATCGCCGCCCACGTCGCCGCCCGCGTCGAGCGAGGTCCGCCCGCTCTTCGTGGACGCCACCGCCGAGCTCGGCGGTCAGATGCACCAGGAGAGCGACTTCGACGAATGGAGCCGACAGTTCCTGATCGCCAACTCGCTCGCGGAACTCGGTCCTGGCGTGTCCTGGTACGACATCGACCGCGACGGAGACGAGGATCTCCTCGTGGGTGCGGCGCGTGCCCGGCAGATGGGGGTCTTCCGGAATGAGGCGGGACGGCTCTCGTGGCGTAGGACCGAGGGCCCGGTCGCGCGGGCCGACCAGACGACGATCCTCGGGATGACGGATTCGGCGGGGACGCGGCTCCTCATCGGGATGTCGAACTGGGAGGCAATCCCCGTCCAGGCCGCGGTCGCCGTCACCGTAGATGCGCGCGGGGTGTCCACGGCCACGCTGCCGTTACTCCCGCTCCGTGATCCCGCGACGGGGCCGATGGCACTGGCGGACGTGGACGCCGACGGCGATCTCGACCTCTTCGTCGGCGGTCGTGCGGCCGCGGGGCGCTACCCCGAGCCGACCAATTCCGTGATCTATCGCAACACGGGGGGGCGCTTCACGATCGATACGGCGCGCACTGCCGTCCTCCGTGAGGTGGGGATGGTCTCGTCCGCGCTGTTCGCCGATCTGGTCGGCGACGCCTCGCCGGATCTCGTGCTGGCGCTCGAGTGGGGGGGCATCAAGGTTTTCCGCGGGAGCCGGACCGGGCTCGCGCCGGATTCTCTCCCCGGACTGGAGCCGACGAGCCGGTGGATCGGGCTCGCGACGGGGGATCTCGATGGGGATGGTCGGCTCGACCTCCTCGCGACGAGCTGGGGCCGGAATGGTCCGCTCCGTGGTGATTCCACACACGCACTCGCGATGGTCTACGGTCGGCTCGGGATGGAGGGCGACGTGCAGCCAATCCTCGCCACCTATGACCCGCGCCTGCGCGGGTACGCGCCGATGAACAGCTATCCGCGCATCCGGGAGGCGATCTCGGGAGCCATCGCGCGCGTTCCCACCTTCGGGGCGTTCGCCGACTCCACGATGGATGGGTTGCTCGGCCCCGACCGTGTGCTCGCGACCGTCCTCCGGGCGACGACGATGGCGCACACGGTGTTCCTCAACCGTGGCGGCCGCTTCGAGGCCGTCGCGCTGCCGGATGTCGCCCAGCTCGCGCCGGCCTCCGGTGTGGCGATCGCCGATCTCGACGGCGATGGCGCCGAGGACGTGGTCCTCGCGCAGAACTTCTATCCCACCGCGCTCGGGATGCCGCGGCTCGACGCGGGGCGTGGTCTCGTGCTTCTCGGCGACGGTCGTGGCGGGCTGCGGCCACTCACCGGCCCTGCCTCCGGGGTCGTCGTCTATGGGGACCAGCGCGGTCTCGCCCTCTCCGACTA
>JBMTAR010000025.1:0-16652 GCA_049428925.1 Gemmatimonadaceae bacterium | reverse complement strand
TTGCCCAATGCACAGTGCACCCCCAGTCACCGGTAGCGTCCCCAATATCTTGCGACAAGTTGCGATGCCAACCGACATCCGGCGACGTACTACGACCACATGCGGCAGTATCCGACTTTTTAGTCGTATGTTGTCGCTGCGTTCCCGTAACGCTCCACGCACGTTAGGCAGAGTGCATAGCCACTACCATTTACGCTCTTCCGCTTGCAGCGCGCCGTATGCCGTATCAACCCGTCCGATATCGACGGCGGTGTGAGCACCGGTGGCATCAACAACGCAAATGGTCCCCACACGAAACCTCGTGTGGGGACCATCTAACACATCAGTGGGCCTGGGAGGAGTTGAACCTCCGACCTCACGCTTATCAGGCGTGCGCTCTAACCACCTGAGCTACAGGCCCGGTCAGAACCCATAAATCAAGCGGGTCCCAGGTACCGGGTCAACGGCGGACCGCCTCAGTCGTCGTAGCGACCGGGCGTGCCGGACTCGTCGCGCTCCTCGAAATCGTCGTACTCGTCATCGAGGTCGATGAGGTCGTCGTCCTCCCCATCCTCATCCTCCTCGTCGTCCAGTGCCTCGTCGTCTTCGTCGAACTCCTCGTCGTCATCCTCGTCGGAGAACTCCTCATCGAGGTCCTCCCCGTCCACGATCTCGAAGCCATCGAGGTCGTCCTCACCGATCCCGTACTCCTGCTCCAACACGAACATCCCTGCGCTCTCCTGGTGGGGGGCCACGCGCGCCGGGTCAGGCCCCGGCCCGCTCCTTCTTCGCGTCCCGGTTGATCCGCTTCCGGTCGCTCTGGCTGAGCAGACGCTTCCGCAGGCGAATCGCGTTCGGGGTCACCTCGATCAGCTCATCGTCTTCGATATACTCGAGCGCACTCTCAAGCGTCAACACCCGGGGCGGCTCGAGCTGGATGGCGTCATCCGCACCCTTGGAGCGCATGTTGGTGAGCTTCTTCTCCTTGGTGGGGTTCACGTCCATGTCCCCCGGCCGGGAGTTCTCGCCCACGATCATCCCCTCGTACACCTCGTCGCCCGGGGTCACGAAAAGCGTCGAGCGCTCCTGCAGATTCCCGAGCGCGAAGGCGATGATCGTCCCCGCTTCCATCGAGACGAGCACGCCACGGAGGCGTCCCTGCAGGTTCCCCGCCCACGGCCCGTACTCTAGGAACCGGTGGTGCAGGATACCGGTGCCGCGCGTATCGGTCAGGAACTCCGACCGGTACCCGAAGAGGCCGCGGGCCGGAATCTTGTAGACCAGGCGCACGAGCCCCTGCCCGGGGTTCTTCATCTCGATCATGCTCGCCTTGCGGGGGCCGAGCTTCTCGATGACGGTGCCCATGAACTCCTCGGGCACGTCGATGGCGAGCTCCTCGTACGGCTCGAGCCGCTCGCCATCCGGGCCGAGGTGGGTGATGACCCGAGGACGGCTCACCTGGAACTCGTACCCCTCGCGACGCATCGTCTCCATCAGGATCGAGAGGTGGAGCTCCCCGCGTCCCGACACGGTCCAGGTGTCGGTGCTCTCGGTGTCCTCCACCCGGAGGGCGACGTTCCGCTCGAGCTCCTTCTCCAGCCGATCCTTGAGCTGACGGCTGGTCACGAACTTGCCGTCCTTCCCCGCGAAGGGGGAGTTGTTCACGAGGAAGTCCACCGAGATGGTCGGCTCCTCAACGGCGATGCCCTCAAGCCGGTCAGGGTGCTCCGGGTCGGTCATCGTCAGGCCGATCTCGACCCCCTCCAGCCCAGCGAGAGCGACGATCTCCCCGGCCGCGGCCTGCGGGACCTCGACGCGCTCGAGCCCCTCGAAGCCGAAGAGCTTGGTGACGCGACCCGGCGCCCCCTTCAGGGTG
Organism: Gemmatimonadaceae bacterium; assembly: GCA_049428925.1. Classification (GTDB taxonomy): domain Bacteria; phylum Gemmatimonadota; class Gemmatimonadetes; order Gemmatimonadales; family Gemmatimonadaceae; genus Pseudogemmatithrix. The sequence continues at coordinate 14,797 of JBMTAR010000025.1, read as the reverse complement.
TGATCCACCGGAAGGAGGTGCACCGTATCGCCGACCTTCACCGTCCCACGCTCGATCCGCCCGATGGCGAGTCGGCCGAGGTAGTTCGAGTAATCGATCGTCGAGACGAGCATCTGGAACGGCCCCGCCGCGTCGCTCGGCGGCGCGGGGACGTGCTTCACGATGGTCTCGAAGAGCGGCTTGAGGTCGACCGCCGGGGTGTCGAGATCCATCGTGGAGATCCCGTCACGGCCGGAGGCGTAGACGACCGGCGCATCGAGCTGGGTCTCGTTGGCCTCGAGCTCGATCAGCAGGTCGAGGACTTCCTCGTGGACCCGCATCGGGTCGGCGCCGGGACGGTCGATCTTGTTGATGCAGATGATCACCGTGCGGCCAAGCGCGAGCGCCTTACGGAGCACGAAGCGCGTCTGCGGCATCGGGCCGTCAAAGGCGTCGACGACGAGGAGCACGCCGTCGACCATCCGGAGGATGCGCTCCACCTCGCCACCGAAGTCGGCGTGCCCCGGGGTGTCAACGATGTTGAGCTTCGTGTCGCCCCACCGGACGGCGGTGTTCTTGGCGAGGATGGTGATCCCGCGCTCCCGCTCGAGCGGGTTCGAGTCCATCACCCGCTCGGCGACGACCTGGTTCTCTCGGAAGGCGCCGGCCTGCCGGAGCATCTGGTCGACGAGCGTCGTCTTGCCGTGGTCGACGTGGGCGATGATGGCGATGTTGCGAATCTGCATAGCCTTCAAAGCTAATCGGGTCCCCCCGCCCGGAGGGGAGGGGGGACCCGGCGACCGGCCGCCGAAGTCTCACGCGGCCACGGGTCACCGACCCTGCCACGCCGGTCCCGACGCGCCGAACCGGGAACGGCCTCCCGACGCCCTATTTCTTTCCCGGCTTCGGCGCGCCCCCAGCGCCCCCGTCCGTCTCGCCGTCGGCGAAGCTCGTGTCGATCCCCTTCGCCTTGAGCGCCGCAAGGAACGACCCCTTCTCCACCGACTTCATCCAGGCCTCCTTCGGCTCCACAAGATTCCGCTCCACCAAGTCGAGGAGGGTGTCGTTCATCGTGATCATCCCGAGCTTCTTGGACGTCTGCATGATCGACGGGATCTGGAAGGTCTTCCCCTCGCGGATGAGATTCGCGATCGCCGGGGTCACGAGCAGGATCTCTCGCGCCGCGACGCGCCCGCCCCCGATCTTCTTGCACAGCACCTGCGAGACGACCCCCTTCAGCGACTCGGAGAGCATCGTCCGCACCTGCTCCTGCCGGTCCGCCGGGAACTGATCGATGAGCCGGTCGATCGTGCTCGCCGCCGTGGTGGTGTGCAACGTTCCGAAGACGAGGTGCCCCGTCTCGGCCGTCTCGATCGCGATCCCCACGGTCTCGAGGTCACGGAGCTCGCCGACGAGGATGATATCCGGGTCCTCGCGGAGCGCCGCGCGGAGCGCGCTCTTGAAGGAACCCGTGTGCACCCCCACCTGCCGCTGCGTGATCACGCAGTTCTTGTTCTCGTGCACGAACTCGATCGGGTCCTCGATCGTGATCACGTGGTCCGAGCGCGACCGATTGACCAGGTCGATCAGCGCGCAGAGCGTCGTCGACTTGCCGGAGCCGGTCGGGCCCGTCACCAGCACGAGCCCCTTGGTGAGGTAACAGAGGTTCTGCACCTCGGGGGTGACACCGAGCGCGTCCGCGGTGATGATGGTGCTCGGGATGACGCGGAAGACCGCGGCCATCCCCTTCCGGTCGCGCAGGACGTTGGCACGAAAGCGCGCCACCCCGGCAATCTCGTGGGCGAAGTCGGTGTCGTTCGTCTCCGCGAACTCCCTCCGGTTCCGCTCGGGCATGATCGACGTGAGCAGCGCCTCCATCGCGGTCGCATCGAGCTTCGACTGCCCGGCGATCCGCTCCATCTCCCCGCTCTTCCGGACGATCGGCGGCTCCCCGACCCGCATGTGCAGGTCCGAGCCGCCGTGCTCGACGAGCATCCGCAGGAGCTTCTCCATCGCGATCTTGGCCGAGCCGGGGTCGCCCGCCGCCGTCTGTGCGTCGGGGACGTCCCCTGGCGCCCCGGCGTCGGGGTCGATTGCCCGGAAGGTCCCGGTGGCGCGCTTGAACTCGGCATCCGCGTCCACCGTGAAGTCGACGACCATCACGTCACCCTGCAGCATCGCGCGGACCGTGAAGACCCGCTCCGGCGAGGCATAGCGGAACTTGGTGGGTTGCCGCGCGTCGATCGCCTGCTGCGCCGCGGGGGTCGCGATCTCGCGCACCAACGCGCCGACCTGCGCCGCCGTCAGCGGCTTGGTGGCGGGCTTGGGCTGGCCCTCCACAAGCAGGACCGCAGCCTCCCCCTCGCGGAGGACGAGGGAGTCGGCGTGGCTGGTGAGCATCACGGAGAGGAGCTTGTCGATGTTGGCCATGACGAGAATCTCGGTCACGCCGGACCCGCCCGCCATAGCGGGCCCCTGACCCCGGAGGCCCGCGAGGTGGGACCCGTCCCCTGACCCCACCGCCCCGCCCCCTGATACCTTAGGACCGTGCTCTCCCGCATCCTCGCCGTCGCCGCCCTTCTGGCGCTCAACGCCTTCTTCGTCGCCGTCGAATTCGCCCTCGTGCGGGCGCGTCGGTCCCGGCTCGAGGCGATGGTCCGCGCCGGCGACCCCTTCGCCCGTTTCGCCGTCACCGCGACCTCCCGGGCCCACCTCACGCGCGTCCTCTCCGCGGGCCAGCTCGGCATCACCCTCGCCTCCCTCGGGCTCGGCTGGGTGGCGGAGGCCTCCCTCGGCCAGACCCTCGAGCACTGGTTCGTCGCCCTCCCACTCCCCCTCGAGGTGAGCGTGCGCGTCGGGATCGCCGCCGGCGTCGCCCTAACGATCGTCACCTACCTGCACGTGGTCCTCGGCGAGCTCGCGCCCCGCGCCCTCTCGCTGAACCACCCCGAGGTTTTCGCGAAGTGGCTGGCGCCGCCCATCCTCGCCTTCGCATGGGTGATGCGCCCCTTCATCTTCATCCTCGACGGTTCCTCGCACTGGCTGCTGCGCGCCCTCGGCCAGCGGAACGTCACCGAGGAGGAGACCCCGCATTCCTCGGAGGAGCTCCGGCTCCTGGTCGAGCAGGCCGAGGAAGGCGGTCAGCTCCACACGACCGAGGCGCGCATCCTCGGTGGCGTCTTCGAGTTCTCCGAGAAGAACGCCCGCGAGGTGATGACGCCGCGGACGGCGATGGTCGCCATCCCCGTGGAGGCGACGCTTGACGAGGCGATCCGCACGGTCGAGGAGGCGGGCTTCTCGCGCTACCCCGTCTACCGCGACACCGTCGACGACATCGTCGGCATGGTCCACGCGAAGGACCTCCTGCGGGCGCTCCATCGCGACCCGTCGGGCTTCGCGCTGGCCGCCGCGCTCCGCCCGGTGCACGTGGTGCCGGGCTCGCGTGAGGTCGAGGAGGTGCTGGCCGACTTCAAGCGCCGCAAGGAGCATCTCGCGATCGTGCTTGATGAATACGGCGGCACGGCGGGGATGGTCACGATGGAGGACCTGCTCGAGGAGATCGTCGGGGAGATCCTCGACGAGTACGATGAGACGCCGGGCGTCACCACGACCCACGAGGCGATCCCCGCCGGTGGCCGGATCATCGCCGGGAATCTCAACATCGGTGAGGTGAACACCGAGCTCGGGCTCACGATCCCCGAGGAGGATTTCACCACCGTCGGCGGTTACGTCTTCGGACGGCTCGGGCGGCTCCCCATCGTCGGCGACAAGGTCTCCGGCGCCGGCGCGACCTTCACCGTCCGGTCGATGGAAGGCCGGCGGATCCGCTCGCTCCTGGTGGAGCCGACCGGCGACTGATCGCGAGCGCCAGCCGAATCGCCGCGACCATCGAGGTGGCGGAGGCGATGCCCCGGCCCGCGATGTCAATCGCCGTCCCGTGGTCGGGTGAGGTGCGGGGGAACGGGAGCCCCAGCGTCACGTTCACCGCCTCGCCGAAGCTCGCGACCTTGATGGCGGTCATCCCCACGTCGTGATACGGCGCGATCACCGCGTCGAACTCCCCGCGCAGCGCGCGCACGAAGACCGTGTCGGCGGGGAGCGGGCCAGCGATCCCCTCCGACCGCGCGACGGGGGCCAGCAGCGCGTCGTCCTCGACGCCGAACCGGCCCTGGTCCCCCGCGTGCGGGTTCAGGGCGCAGAGCGCGAGCCGCGGCGCCTCGATACCGAACCACGCACGAAGCCCGGCGCGCGTGGCCCGGATGGCCCGGACCAGCGCCGCCTCGGTGACCGCCCCCGGCACGTCGCGGAGCGCGAGGTGGGTCGTCGCGAGCACCACCCGGAGTCGGTCGGAGGTGAGCATCATTGTGGTGGGCGCGCCGATGAGCCGCTCGAGCAGCTCCGTGTGCCCCGGGTCCGGGTATCCGCCGGCGTGCAGCGCCGCCTTGTCGATCGGGGCGGTCACGATGCCGTCGACCTTCCCCGACCGGGCCAGCACCACGGCGCGCTCGATGGCGAGCCCCGCCAGCCGTCCCGCGGTCGCGTCCCGCTCCCGTCCCGCCGCGTCGGCCCCGCTCGCTCCCGTCCCGCCGGCCCCCCGCCCGATGGGCTCGTCGACCAGGGGGCCGGTACCCTCGGGACCGACCACCACGACGCGCGCGGCGCCCGCGACCTCAGGGGTCGCGAGCGCCGTTCGCACGATCTCCGGCCCGATGCCCCGGGGGTCGCCGAGGGTGATCGCGAGCGCGGGACGGGTCACAATCGCAGCGACACGTAGAGTTCGCGGCGCAGGTTGTCGAGGGTGCGGCGGATCGACTTCTCCTCCCGCAGCTGCCGCCGAATCCGCTCCTGGTTCTCCTCGAGCGTGTACTCCCCCGCCGGCTTCGCATCCGTCACCTGCGCGACCGCCCACTTGTTGAACCCGGACGCGCGGTCCGGAATCGCGAAGACCTCGGTGAGGCCCTGCACCGCGACATCGCGGAGCGCCACGCGGTACTCCGCCGGCATCGAGTCACGCGGGATGCCGTCCGGGATCGCCCGTTCCTCTCCCATATCGTGGAAGCGCTTCACGAGCGAGTCGTACGGGGTCGCCGCCGTCCACAGGGCGCGCATCGAGTCGGCGCGCACCCGCGCGGTCGCGAGATCGATGGTGTCGACCGCAGGCGTGATCAGGATGTGTCGCGCCCGCACCTCCGCCGGCCGGACGCGATCCACACGGATGATGTGGAACCCGTAGACCGTCTCGACGAGCGGGCTGATCCGGTTCACCGGCAAGGCGAACATCATCCGCTCGAACTCCGGCACCATCACGCCGCGACGCTGCCAATCGAGGTCACCGCCACGCTCGGCGGACCCGCGGTCGGTCGAGAAACGCCGGGCGAGCGAATCGAAGTCGGCGCCCCCCTCGAGCAGAGCGCGGAGCGAATCGGCGAGCGCCCGGGCGGAGTCGACGCTCGCGGCGCGTGCCTTCGGGGCGATCACCACCTGCCGGAACGCGACTGTCGCCGGGCGCGGCGGGAGCTCCTGCTTGAGGCGCTCGAAGGCCTCGGCGACCTCGCGCTCCGTGACGTTCGCCGGTGCGAGCCGCCCCTTGGCCTTGAGCGAGTCGATCGCCTTCCGCTGCAGCTCGTCGCGGATGGCGGACTCGACGGCCTTCTTCCGGTACTCCTCCGGCGTGCCGAAGCCTTCGCGGCTCAGCGCCTCGCGGAACTGCTGGTCGGTCTGGAAGTTCGAGCGGACGCCGTCGAGTTGCTGCTCCACCTGAGCGGCGACGTCGGGTTCGGTGACCTCGATCTTGTACTCCTGGGCGATCGCGATCAGGACCTCCTTATCGACGATCTGCCCCAGGAAGTCCCGAGCCAGCGCGATCTGCCCTGCGCTGTCAGGCGGGACCTGCAGCCCACGCGAGCGGGCGAAGTTGATCGCCTCGAGCACCTCGCTGAACAGGATCGGATGCGTCCCGACGACGGCGACGATCCGATCGACCTCGATGTCCTTGAGCGGACGCGCCTGCGCCCCCGCCGTCCGCCCGAGGGCGAGGACGACGAGGGCGCCGACGACCCGCGCCGCGCGGAGCGCGAGGCGGCTCACTGCTGCGGCGGGACCGGCGCGCCCGGAAGCGGCACGGCCGAGGGCGGCTGCGTCGCGGCGCGGGCGGAGTCGGCGGCGGCGCGGAGCTTGGTCGCGGCGGCGAGCGCGCGATCGAGCCCGGCCGGGGTCACCCGGTTGTCATACCGGGTGCGGAGCACGCTGGCGACCTGATCGGGCACCTCGACGTACTGCACCTCGTTGCGGATCACCTGCGCGAAGAAGGCGTTGGCACGGCGCGCCGCGACGGCAGCGCGGCCCTTCGCATCCGAGGCACTGTCGGCGAGCGCCGTCGGGGTCACGCCGATCGCCTCCATCACGCCGACCACGCCCCCGAAGAAGGCGGCGCGGACCTGCGCGAGTTCGGCCGAATCGGGCTCGACCTTGAGCGAGTCGGCGACGCGGAGGAGGAATTCGTTCCGGATGACGTTCTGCACGAAGATCGGGATCTGCGAGTCCGGCGCCTGCAGCACCTGCGCGCGGATGCGGGACTGCGGCGGGAAGGCGGCCATCCACTTCGCGAGCTTGCCGGCGGTGAGGTCGGCGAGGCGCGAGGTCGCGACCGCCTCGCGGCTGTCGCGATAGGCGTCGGGATCCTCGGCAATCGCCTTCACCAGCTTCGGCGCGCTCTCCTTGACCTGCACCTGCGCTGCGCTGTCCATCGCGGCGAAGTACACGCTCTCCGCGCGCTGGGCAGCGATGCCCTGATACGCCTCGCCGAACTGGTCCTTGATCTCCGCATAGGTGTGGCGACGGATGATGTGGTAGCCGAACTGCGTCTCGACGACCCCGGTGATGCCACCCGGCGGAACGGAGCGGATGCCCGCGTCGAACTCCGGCACCATCTGGCCGGCCGGGAAGACGCCGTAGTCGCCGCCGCGCTCCTTCGAGCCCGGGTCATCGGAGCGCCGCTTCGCCACGTCGGCAAAGGTCGCGCTGGTCACCGTCGCGGCGATTCGCTCGGCCTCCGCCTTGATGGCCGCGTTCGCGGTCTCGGAGCCGGGCTCGGTCTGCTTGGAGAGGAGGATGTGCGACGCGCCAAGGAGCGCGCCGTCGTTGTACGCCTGCTCGAAGGTGCTCGAATCCACCTTCGCCCAATCCTTACTGATGACGTCGAAGACCTTGCGGAAGCGCAGCTGCGCGATCGCGGCCCACATCCCCTCATCCGCATCCGCGATCGTCCCCAGGGTGTCCCCCTCGGCGGCCGCCGCCGCGAGGAGCTGGTAGTTCACCCAGAGCTGGGCGACGGCGCGGATCGCGTCCGGGCGCAGCGGGACATCGGTGGCGCCGAGGAGCGCGGCGACGCTGTCGACGTGCAGCTCCTGCGAGCCGGCGCGGGCGACAACATCGACGTGCGCGGTCATCGCGTCCTTCAGGGCCGCACACGAGGAGAGGCCCAGCAGGGCGACGAAGGAGACCAGGGCGAGACGAAGGCGGGTCATGGGAGGGGGGAAAGGAGAGAAGACGGCTCAGGCCGCGTCGGTTGGAACAATCGTGCGCAGCGCGCGGGCGAGCCCATCCAGCAGGGTCGCGCCACCGAGCCGCGTGAGCTTGAGCGACAGGGGGTGGACCCGGCGGACGTCCACCTGGAACTGGACGTCGCGGAAGGCCGCCGCGAGCGGCTTGAGACGCGGGACCGCGTCCGCTCGGAAGCTAACACGGGCCTCCGCGCCATGCACGAGGATCCCCTCGACACCGAGGGGGGCGCCGAGCCGACGGAGCCGCGCGATGGCGAGGTAGGCGACGGCCGGTTCCGGCAGGGGCCCGAAGCGGTCGCGGAGCTCATCGCGGATCGCGTCTACCTGCTCGGCATCCCGCGCGGCGCCGAGGCGCCGGTACAGGTCGAGCTTCACCTCGGCGGAGACGATGTACTCGTCGGGGAGATAGGCCGGCACATCGAGGGTGACCTCCGTCGGGGGCGGGGGCGGCGCCTCGTCCCCCCGCTGGAGCCGCGTGACGGTCTCCTCGAGCAGGCGCAGATAGAGATCGAACCCGACGGCGTGCACGAACCCCGACTGCTCGGGCCCGAGGAGGTTCCCCGCCCCACGGAGTTCCATATCGCGCAGCGCAACGCGATACCCCGACCCGAGCTCGGTGTGGTGCTCGAGCACGCGCAGCCGCCGCTCGGCGTCCTCATCGCAATGCTCCGGGACGATGAGATAGCAGTAGGCACGGCGGTGCGAGCGCCCCACCCGGCCGCGGAGCTGGTACAACTGCGCCAGCCCCAAGCGGTCTGCGCGGTCGACGAACATCGTGTTTGCGTTCGGCACGTCAAGCCCGCTCTCGACGATAAGCGTCGAGATGAGGACGTCGACCTCGCCGGCGACGAAACGCCGCATCACCGCCTCGAGCTCCCGCTCGGGCATCTGCCCGTGCCCCACCGCGATGCGTGCCCGCGGCACGAGCCGCTGCAGGTGATCGGCCACGGCGAGGATGGTCTCGATCCGGTTGTGCACGAAGTAGACCTGCCCGCCGCGGTCGAGCTCGCGCGAGATCCCCTCCTCGAGGAGCCCGTCGTCCCATGGCTCGAGCGAGGTGAGCACCGGGGAGCGGTCCCGCGGCGGCGTCTGCATCAGCGTGAGGTCGCGCAGCCCCGCCAGCGACTGGTGGAGCGTCCGCGGGATCGGCGTCGCCGTCAGGGTGAGGACGTCGGTCTCGAGGCGCAGCTGCTTGAGCCGTTCCTTGTGCTTCACGCCGAAGCGGTGTTCCTCGTCGACGACGACGAGCCCCAACTGCTTGAACGTCACATCGGGACTCAGCAGCCGGTGCGTCCCGATCACGACGTCGATGGTGCCGGCCGCGACCTCGGCGAGCGCCGCGGCCTGTGCCTTCGGGGTCTGGAAGCGGCTCAGCACCGCGATGCGCACCGGAAAATCCGCGAAGCGGTCCCCGAGCGTGCGCGCGTGCTGCTCCGCGAGGATCGTCGTGGGGACGAGAATCGCCACCTGCCGTCCCCCCTGCACCGCCTTGAAGGCGGCTCGCACCGCGATCTCCGTCTTGCCGTAGCCGACATCGCCGACGAGGAGGCGGTCCATCGGACGCTCGCCCTCCATATCCCGCTTCACCTCCGCGGTCGCCTTCCGCTGGTCGGGAGTGTCCTCGAACAGGAACGCACTCTCGAGCTGCTTCTGCCACGCCCCGTCGGGGTGGTGCGGCGGGCGGGCGGTGACGCGACGCCGCGCGTAGAGCTCGAGGAGCTCGGCCGTCATTTCCTGAATGGCCGCACGGGTCTTGTCGCGCTGCGCGGCCCAGCGGCGCCCGCCGAGCTTGTGCAGCCGCGGCGGGGGGGTGTCATCGTCGATCTCGCCGGCGGCACGGTAGCGCTCGACCTGGTCGAGCCGATACAGCGGCACGTTCAGTCGGTCGCCGCCCTCGTACTCCACCACCGCGACCTCAATCGTCGACTCGCCGTGGTAGACGGTCGACATCCCGCGGTAGATGCCGATCCCGTGCTCGAGATGCACGACGTAATCGCCGGGCTTCAGTGCGGTGACCTGCTCGAGCGCCGCGCCCGTGACGTACCGACGCGCCCGCCGGATGCGACGCTCGCGACGGAAGATCTCGTGGTCGGTGAGCACGCGAAGCCCGTCGGGACCACCGCGCGGCGGGATGAGGAAGCCGCCGGCGAGGACGCCGATGGCGAGCGCGACGGGGGCGCGATCGCCACCCCGCGCGTCGAGCAGTTCCTCCAACCGCTCGGCCTGCCCCGCGTTGTCACAGAGGATCACCGTCGGCGTGCCGTCGCGGACCAGCGCGCCGAGGCGCCCGAGGTCGCGCTCCACCTTTTCCGGTGAACGGATTGGGAAGGCCACCGTGCGCGCATCCGCGGCCTCCGGGGCGACGAGCGCGAGCGAGGGGAAGGTCGCGAGCTGGCGCGCCACCGCGTCCGGCGGGAGGAGGAGCGCGTCCCGGGCCGGCACCTCCTCGCCGCGACGGCGCGCGACCTCGAGGTGGTGCGCCGCCTCCTCCCAGGTCCGCTGCCACTCCGGCTTCGGGCTGACGCCGGATGGCAGCAGGAGCAGCGTCCCGGCCGGGAAGAGCTCGCCGAGCGCGACACGGGCGTAGGGCACCTCGTCGTCCTCGCCACGCACCTCGACGGGGAGGATGACTGCCTGATCGATCGGCGCCGTCATCCGTTGCGTCGCCACGTCGAAGCCGCGCAGCGCCTCGAGCTGGTCCCCCCAGAACTCGAGCCGGACGGGCTCGCGCATCCCGAAACCGTAGATGTCGACGATCCCGCCGCGCACGCTGTACTCGGCGACGTCCTCGACGACGGGGACCCGCGCGAAGCCGACGCGGTCGAGATGCGCGGTGAGATCCTCGAGGCGCCAGCTGTCGCCGCGCCGAAGCGTCAGCCGCGCGTCCGCGAGCGCGCCCGGGAGACGCGTCCGTTCCTGCAGCGCACGCACCGTCGTGAGCAGCACGCGGACGCCACCGCGGGCGAGCGCCTCGAGCGTCTCCACCCGCTCGCCAGCCACCTCGGCATGGGGCTCCACTTCACCGAGGCCTTCACGCGGCGGATAGAGCGCGATTCCCTCCCCGCCGAGGACCGATTGGAGGTCCGCGAGCCAGCGTTCCGCCTCCGCCACCTGATCCGCGACGACGATGAAGAGCCGGTTCGGCTCCCGGGTGGCCAGCGCCGCGAGGAGGACGGCGTCGGACGACCCGGCCAGGCCGCTCACCTCGAGCCGACCGTTCACCGACGGGAGCGCGCCCGTGAGGCTGCGGAAGGCGGGGAGCGCGGCGAGGCGCTCGATCAGCTGCGGCAGCGCCATCAGCCCTCCGTCGGGGCGCGGCGTGCGGTGCCCCGTCCGGCGACGAACCACTCCGCCGCGAGGAGCAGCAGGGCGAGGACGAGCAGGGCGCGACTCCACGCGCGCGCGCCACCCGCGGCGAACACGGCACGGCCGAGGCCATCGGGCGCCGCATCGACCCGCCGGGCCCCCAGCCGATCGGCGAGCGTGTCAGGCGGGAGCCGCGCCGTGTCCGACTCCGCCGGCTCGGCATTCACGACGAGCGCGCCCACACGCACCGTGCCACGGCGCCAGAAGGCGACGCCAGCCACCCAGGGGGCGGAGATTCCCTCGCCGGGGGCGACCGGCAGGAGCGTACCCGTGGCGAGCTCGAGGCCGTCGACGCCAGCGGGCACGCGGACCGTCGCACCTGGTGTCGCCGACGAGGCACCGGTGCTGCCGTCCACGAGCCGCTGCGAGACGAGGCGATCGATCCACGGCACGAAGGCGGCCCGCACCGGAAGGTCGGTCGCCTCATCGGTCGCCGGCGAGGCGACGAGGACGTACCCATCGCCGCCAACGGCCCAGGGCGCACCACCGACCGTCGCGAGGGTATCGATCCGCCGCGACGCGTTCCGCGGTGCGGCGACCGGCTCGAGCACGTACCAGACGCGCGCCATCGCTCCAGCGACGCCGTCACCGGCGAGCGGAGCGGCGCCCGTGCGTCGTGCGCCGAGTCGCCACGGGATCCCCGCGCGCTCAAGCGCCCTATTGGCGTCGGCCACGCGAATCGGGTCTGTCGGTGCAAAGAGCAGCCCGGGCCGGCGCGCCTGCTCCATCGTCGCCACCGTGATCCCGGCGCCGGCGCGCGCGCGCCCTCCCGCCACCAGCGCTCCCACCGCGCCCGAGAGGAACGGGCCGGCACCCACGGCTGCCTGCACGGCGGGGGGCTCCCCCACGTGCACGGCGAAATGGCGCCGGTCGTCACCGCGGAGCTCATCCGGCGCGAGCTCGACGACACCGGCCCGCCAGCCAGTGCCCGCGAGCTGGGCGCGGGCGAGGATCGTCGCGCCGGGGAGCGCGGTGCCACGGGCGAGGGTGCGGCCGTCGACGACGATGCGCCAGCTCGCGGAGTCGGGGGCGACGGCCGTCGCCCGAACCGCTCCGCGCGGATCCCAATGCAGGGGTTCTGCCGCGACGGCGGTGACCGCGCGATTCACGATCGGCCCGGCGGTGACGACGGCGACATCGGCCGGCGCACCCCCGAGCGACGACGCGTCGATCGCCCCCCAACTCGATGTTTGAGCGTCGGTGAGCACGACCACGCGGCCCGAGGGCAACTCGCTCCCGCGCACGAGCGCAGCGGCCCGGCGCACGGCATCCGCCGCGTTGCCAGCCCCGTCGAGCGGGCGCGCCGCCGCGAGCGCCGCATCGAGAGTGGGACGGTCACCCGCTACCGCCAGGCCATCCATCGTCACCACCCAGAGCCGATCGGCGGCGGTCGCGGCACCGACGATGCCACGCGCCGCGGCCGCGAGACGCGTCAGGACGGGGCCCTCCGGACCTGCCGCCTGCGAAGAGAGCGAGTTGTCGAGCACGATCGCCACCGCCGTCGGCGCATGCCCGACCCCGGGCGCCCGCCCCACGGGGCGCGCGATCGCCGCGGCGAGCACGAGGATGATCGCGCACCGCAGCAGCATCAGCAGGAGGTTCTGCACGCGCACTTCGCGCGCGTGCTCCCGCTCCATCCGGAGCAGGTAGCGGACCGCGGGGAACTCGACGCGCGCCTGGGCCCGGCGACGCCAGAGATGGAGCACGAGCGGGACGGCAACGGCGGCGGCGAGCCCCCATCCCCACGGCGTGAGGAAGGTCATCCGAGGCGCTGCCGGCGGGCGAAGGCGCGCCGCAGCGGCACGCCGAACGGCTGGTCGGTCAGGATCGGCTCATAGAACGCCCCCGCAGCGGCGAAGTGCTCGCGCCACTCGGCGAGCGCGTCGCCGACGGTCGAGGCATACAGATCGCGGACATCGGCGGGGGTCGCGATCGACTCGAGCCCGCGCTCCGGATCCACAAACGTCGCCTCCCCCGAGGCCACCTCGAAGCGGCGCTCCGCGGGATCGAGGAGATGCAGACAGGTCACATCGTGCCCCTGTCCGCGCAGCCCCTGCACCGTGTCGCGGATCTCGTCGGGCTCAAGCAGGAGGTCGGAGAGGAGGATCACCATCCCCCGCCGCCCGATCAGCTTCCCCGCCTGCGCCAGCGCGCCGGCGAGGTCGGAGCCCTGCCCGGCGCCGGCGTCATCAAACGCCGCGAGCATCTTCCGGAACTGCGATTGCCCCGAGCGGGGGGGGACGACGGAGCGGATGCCGTCATCGAAGCGGATCAGCCCGACGGCATCACGCTGGCGCAGCAGGAGCAGCGCGAGCGCCGAGGCGAGCCGCTCGGCGTAATCGAGCTTGGTGAGCCGCCCCGGCGCCCCGCGCCACGCCATCGAACGGCTCACGTCGAGCACGATCGTCGCGCGGACGTTCGTCTCCTCCTCGAACTGCTTGATGAGCCACCGGTCGGCGCGCGCGACGACCTTCCAGTCCATGAAGCGGAGGTCGTCCCCCGGCTGATATTGCCGGTGTTCGGCGAACTCGACGCTGAACCCTTTCTTCGGGGAGCGGTGGAGCCCGGCGAGGAGCCCGTCCACCAGCCAACGCGACACGACCTCGAGGCGACCGAGCGCCGCGAGGGTGGCGGGATCCATGAGGTCGGCCCGGACGGCGGGCGCTGCCGCAGACATGCGACTGGGAACCTACCGGTGCGGGGGAGAGGGACCAAGGGGGCGCCCGTTGGAGCCGCTCCCCCATCTGGCTAGCTTTCGCCGTTTCCCATCGCCCCCGCACCCGCGCCCGTGACCGAGCCGTCCCGCATCCGCAACTTCTGCATCGTCGCCCACATCGACCACGGCAAGTCGACGTTGGCCGATCGCCTCATCGAGGCGACGGGAATGCTCCAGAAGCGTGAAATGAAGGCGCAGGTGCTCGACACGCTGGACCTCGAGCGCGAGCGCGGGATCACGATCAAGCTCAACGCCGTCCGGATGTCGTACGACGCGAAGGACGGCGTCACGTATGAGCTGAACCTGATCGACACGCCGGGACACGTGGACTTCACGTACGAGGTCTCGCGGTCGCTCGCCGCCTGTGAGGGCGCGATCCTCGTGGTCGACGCATCGCAGGGGATTCAGGCGCAGACGCTCTCGAACCTCTTCCTCGCGATGGACGCAGGGCTCGAGATCATCCCGATCCTGAACAAGATCGACCTTCCCGGCGCCGAGCCGGAGAAGCGGCGGCAGGAGGTCGTGGACCTCCTCGGCTGCGCCCCGGAGGACATCCTCCTGGTGAGCGCCAAGGAAGGCCTCGGCATCCCGGAGCTCCTCGAGGAGGTCGTCAAGAAGGTGCCGCCCCCGCGGGGAAATCCGACCGGGCCGCTGCGCGCGCTCATCTACGACTCGTACTACGACAAATATCGCGGGGCGGTCCCGAGCGTGCGCGTCGTGGACGGCACGCTCACCAAGGGGATGCAGATCACCTTCGGCGCGTCCGAGAGTGTATACGAGGTCCTCGATGTCGGCTACAACCAGCTGCGCCAGGTGCCGACGACGCAGTTGACGGCCGGCGAGGTCGGCTACGTGGTGGCGAGCGTGAAGTCGGTGAAGGAGACGCGCGCCGGCGACACGATCTTCGACGCCGAGCACAAGGCCGCCGAGCCGCTCCCGGGGTATCAGGCCGTGCGCTCGTTCGTCTTCGCCGGCATCTTCCCGACCGACACGCAGCAGTACGAGGACCTGCGTGACGCCCTTGAGCGGCTGCAACTCAACGACGCCTCGCTCAACTACACGCCCGAGACGTCGACCGCGCTCGGATTCGGGTTCCGCTGCGGCTTCCTCGGCCTCCTGCACATGGAGATCGTGAAGGAGCGCCTCGAGCGCGAGTTCGACCTCGACCTCGTCA
>JBMTAR010000024.1:0-16693 GCA_049428925.1 Gemmatimonadaceae bacterium | reverse complement strand
GGCGTTTCGCGCGTCTGGGGATGGGTCGGGTCTACCAGCCTTCCCGTGTCCGTAGCCCCGTGATGTGCGCGGTGTGATGCCGCCCGTGCCAGGCGTACATCGCGAGCAGCCCGTCGAGGATCTGCGGCCCGTTCACCGGATGCACGTACGGGCGGGCGAACTCGTCCGGCGTCATCGCCTCGAAGAGAGTGACGAGCCGCGTGTGCGCGCCGTCGAGCATCTGGAGCGAGGGCGCGAGCGGCAACCGCGCGTCCGCCAGCTCCGCGAACCCCTTCTCGTGGTACGGGCGGATGGTGGGGTTCTCCTCAGTCAGCGCCAGCTTGAGTCGCGTGAGCGCGTTGGTGTGCGAATCGGCGAGGTGGTGGACCACCTGGCGGACCGTCCATCCGCCGGGACGGTACGGAGTGTCGAGCTGCGCGTCGGTGAGCCCGTGGAGGGCGCCGCGGAGCTCGGTCGGGAGGTCGCGGATCCGAGTGATGCGCTCGGTCCGCTCAGCGGCTGTGGTGGTGGCCGGGCGCTCGAAGCGGCCCAGCGGGTAGGCGAGGTCGATGGTCATCTGCACAAGCTAGCCTTGAAAGGGTTGCCCGGCGGGAGGGGTCGGTCTAGACTTCGGATTCCCACGGAGGTGCATCCCCGCTGGGTCACTGCCCCTTGGTGTAACTGGCAACACGCCTGACTCTGGATCAGGAGAGTCCTGGTTCGATCCCAGGAGGGGCAACTCGCAGGGCCCGTTCGTCCTCGTGATGAACGGGCCCTGCGCCGTCTCCGGGGCCGTCCCGCCGTCCTCGTACGCAGAGACGGCGGCCGGCGCATATTTCCCAGACTATGACCTCTCCGACGGTCTCGGACACTCGGCCGCGCATCCTCATTGTCGACGACACACCGGACCACGTCGTCGCGCTGCACGGGGTCCTGAAGTCACGATTCCGCACCTCGGTCGCCAATGCGGGCGCCCGCGCGCTTGAGCTCGCCGCGGATGGCCCGGATCTGATCCTCCTCGACATCCTGATGGCGGAGATGGACGGCTACGAGGTGTGCCGTCGGCTCAAGGCGAATCCGGCGACGGCGGAGATCCCCGTGGTGTTCCTCACCTCGCGATCCGACCCGGAGGATGAGCAGCGCGGTCTGGAGGCGGGTGCGGTGGACTATATCAGCAAGCCCTTCTCCCCTGCGGTCGTCCTGGCCCGGATTCAGACGCATCTCGCCCTCCGCGATGCCACCGCGGCGCTCCGAGACCAGAACGTCGTCCTTGAGCGCGCGGTGGCGCGGCGAACGCGCGAGCTGGCCGTGAGCCAGGATGTCGCCATCCGCGCCCTTGCCTCGCTGGTGGGCACCCGTGACAACGAGACGGGGAAGCACATCCTGCGCACGCAGCACTATGTGCGGTTGCTGGCAGAGCGTCTGCGTACCCACCCGCGCTACGGCTCGTCCTTCACCGCCGAGGCCGTCGAGGCGCTCTTCAAGTCGGCGCCGCTCCACGACATCGGCAAGGTGGGGATCCCTGACGAGATCCTGCGCCACCCCGGAAAGCTCTCACCGGAGGCGTACGAGATCCTGAAGACGCACACGACGCTCGGCCGCGAGGCGTTGGAGCGCGCAGAGCGTGACATCGGGGAGTCCGTCGGGTTTCTCGCATACGCCAAACAGATCGCGCAGTCGCATCACGAGCGCTGGGACGGCGCCGGCTATCCCGAGGGGCTCGTCGGGGAGTCGATCCCGTTGCCCGCGCGGCTGATGGCCTTGGCCGATGTGTATGACGCGTTGCGCTCCCGGCGCAGCTACAAGGACCCGTTCACGGTCGAGGAGGCGGAGCGGATCGTCCGGGCGGGGCGTGGTACGCAGTTCGATCCGGCGGTGGTGGACGCGTTCGAGCTGGAGTGCGACGGGTTCCGGGAAATCGCCAGCCGCTTCGAGGACTGACGCGTGCGGGCGGACACCGGGCTGACGGCGGGTCGCGAGTTTCACGCGCTGCGTGCGTGGGTGGCCGGTGGCACGGCGCTGATGCTCGTTCCGCTTTCGCTCATCCAGTGGTTTGCGGGCCGGCACGGGCTATGGGTGGTGGATCCCGTGGTCCTCACGGATTGGATTCTCATCCTGCTGTGCCTCGGCGAGGTGTGGTCGGTTGTCGTGCGTGGGCGGGGATCGTGGACGGCGCCACTCCTCCCGGTGCTCGCTGCCATCGCGGCGATGCTGAACCTCTGGCTCAACGGCCCCGCGCATCTGCCGTTCGTGCTGCTCACAGCCGTGGTGCTCTTCATCTTCCTGCCGATGCGGGCGGCGACCTACGGGACGCTCGGCATGCTCTGCGCAAGTTCGGTGCTGCTGATGCGCTTCTTGCAGGCCGACGGCGTGACCTTGTTGCTCGTCCCGGCGGCCGGCGGGAGTATCACAGCACTCCTGATGATGGCGCGGCTCTCGCTCGACCGATTGACCCGCAGCTACCGGTCCACCTCACAGCTGCTTGAGGAGACCCTGGCCTCCGCGGAGTACGGCATCGCCGTCATCGGTGCCGATGGCATCGTGAAGAAGTGGAACCGGAGGGTGGCTGAGCTCCTCGATGTCCCACCGCAGTACCTCGTCAATCGACCGGTGACCGTGCGGGAGATGATTGCGCTGGGGGATGCGCGAGGGGAAGGGCCCCTGATCACGGCGTCCTCGCCTGAGGCGGCTCGCGCCTATGCCCTCGGCGAGCGGCTCTGGGATCCCTCCTATCCTCCACGGTTCGTGCGGCAGTCGCTTCACGGTCGCTGGATCGAGGTGGTGACCCGGCAGATGCCGTCTGGTGACATCGTCCGTTCGTACGCGGACATCACGCCGTACCAACAGGCGTTGCAGGAGGCGGAGCAGGCGTCTCGCGCACGCGCGCTCCTCCTCGGGAGTGTCAGCCACGAGCTGAACACTCCGTTGAATGCGATCCTCGGTCTCAGTCACCTCGCGCTGGACTCCGACCTGACGGTACGGCAGCGGCAATGGATTGAGCAGATCCAGAGCGCCGGCGTGCGATTGGCTCGGCTCGTCGCCGACGCGTTGGATCTCTCGAGCCTCGAAAGTGGGGCGTCCGGGCTTCATCGAGAGCCGTACCGACTGACGGAGGTCCTGGCGCAGGTGGAGCAGGTGATGGCCCCGCGCTGTCGCGCCAAGGGCGTTGAGCTCGAATTCACCGTCGCCCCCGACGTGCCGGCGCAATTCACCGGCGATCCCGACCGCCTGGGTCGCGTCCTGATCGCGCTCGCCGACGATGCCGAGCGTTTCGTCGAGCGCGGTCGGCTCGAGCTCCGAGTCACGACGTCGCCATACGCGTCGGGCCTGACGCGGGCTCGGTTCATGATGCGCCATTCGGGGCTTGCGAGCCAGTCATCGCGCGAGGGACACGGCCTCCGCTCGCCGGACGCTGCGACGCCCGAGGAGATGTCAGCACGTGGGCTGGAGCTCAGCCGCCGCTATATCACCCTGATGGGTGGGGTCCTCGGGTCCGAGAGCGCGGATCGCGGTGCGTGGTCGACCTGGTTCGAGCTTCCCACGGTGCTGCCGGAGCGCGGCATAGATCCGGCCGGGCGATCACGGGTCGTCGCCGCCGAGACGGTCGATCGCTCCACGCCGGTCGAGCGGCCAGTCCAGACCGCGCCCTCGGAGAGGTCGACGGGAGAATCGCCAGCGGCGTCGGTTGGCGCGCTCGACGCATCGGCATCACGTCGGCGGATTGACCAGCTGTTGAAGACGCTCGGCGCGCGACGCGGCGAGCTGGCCCTGCTCCCGTATCAAGGCTGGGTGTTTGCGAATGGCATTGCCGGCATCGGCCTGCTCGCGATGGCCATCCTCACGGTGACGAGCGACCTGAGTTTCGGGGGCAACATTCGGAACCGCGTGGGGATCCCGGCGTTCGTCCTCAGCGCCCTCTTTCTCGCCTTCGCGTGGCGGCATCGACGCCTGAATCGGCCACGGCAGCGTGAGGTCGCGATGCTGGTGGGCTGCGTCGTCGGCACAGGCGTCTTGGCCATCCTGCTCAACGGGGCACAGGCCTCGATCTTCCTCGGCGCTGTCGGCCTGTATGGCTATCTCGTGTTGCCACAGCGATGGGCGCGTGCGATGGCAGCGCTGCTGTTCGCGGGGAACCTCCTCGCCTTTCTGGCGCGTCCAGACGAGTTCCTGATCTATTCGCGCGCGCTCACTGCGGGAGCGGTCACGATCGTCATGAGTGAATGGCTCACGCGGTCGCTACGCCTTGCGACCGAGACCTTTGACGACTCGGTGATCGAGCTGCAGGGGGCATCGAGCGACGTGCTCGCCGAGAATGCCGATCTGTTCCGGAGTCGCCGTGCCGCCGAAGAGGCAATGGAGCGCCGAACGGAACTGATGTCGGCGGTCAGTCATGAGATTCGGACGCCGATGAATGCAATCCGTGGGCTGACGCAGCTGGCGCTGCAAAGCGACCTCACCGCGCGGCAGCGCGAGTGGATGGAACGCATCCAGCGCAACGGCGTGATGCTGACGGAGCTGGTGACCAACATCCTGGATATGACGCGGATGGAGGCCGGTAAGACCGTTCTCGTGACGGCGCCGTTCGATCTGCACGCCGTGGCTCGCCATGCCGGCGACGTGTTGGCCGTGGAGGCAGACGCGAAGCGGCTGCGGCACGAGGTCGATGTCGCGGCCGATGTGCCCCGGTGGGTCCGCGGGGACCGCGTGCGCCTCACGCAGATCCTGCTCAACCTCGTCTCGAACGCGGTCAAGTTCACGGAGCGCGGGCGTATCGGGGTGCGGGTGCGCCGGACGACTGATGAGCGGGGGGGCGTCGGGCTCCGAGTCGAGGTGCAGGACACCGGCCGGGGGATCGCGCCCGAGGAGATCGGACGCCTCTTCCGTCGGTTCGAGCAACTCGGGGACCTCGAGACGCGCCGGTCGGGTTCCGGCCTTGGGCTCGCGATCACGAAGTGGCTGGTGGAACAGATGGGCGGCGAGATCGGTGTGCGGAGCGAGGAGGGGATTGGGTCGACCTTCTGGTGTACGGTGCGTCTCGTGGAGGCCTCGCCCGACGAAGCGGGTCCGGTCGTGCGCGGGGATGATGGCTGGCAAGTGAATCCCCGCCGGCCGAACCTCTCGGGCCGATCGGGCGCCCGCGTGCTCGTCGTCGACGACAATGCCATCAATCGTGAAATCGCGGCGGAGCTCCTGCGGAACGCGGGGCTCGAGCCGGATCAGGCGACGGATGGTGAGTCGGCCATCGCACGCCTCGAGACGCTTCCGTATCAGCTGGTGTTGCTCGACCTCCAGATGCCGGGGATCGACGGCATCGAGGTGACGCAGCGCGTCCGGCGACACAAGAGCGCGTCGGAGCTCCCCATCGTCGTGATGACGGCGAGTACACTCGGCGAGGACATCGCGCGGTGTCTCGCTGCTGGGATGAATGACTATCTGGCGAAACCGTTCGGGCCGTCCGACCTCTGGGAGATCGTCCGCCGATGGGTTCCCGTGGCCGAGGACGGGAGCTCGCTGGGGTCGCTGCCAACACCGTCTGTTCTCGAGACGACCCAGAAGGCGCTGCCGCCGATTCGTGGGTTGGTGGTGAGCGATGGATTGCAGCGCGTCTTGGGGAACGTCGTGCTGTACCGCTCGCTGCTCCTGGAGTTCGCGCGCGGTCAGGAGGACGTGATTCCACGTATTCGCGATGCCCTGATGGCCGATGAACTGACGACGGCGGAGCGTCTGGCGCACAGCCTCTCCGGCGTCGCGGGTGGTATCGGCGCCGCCGAGGTGCACGCATCGGCGGCCGCCGTTGAGCGCGAGGTGCGCCGGGGGCGCGGCTGGGCGGAGGTGGGAGCCTTGGTCGAGGAGCTTCGGCTCAAGCTGGAGCCACTGCTCGCGGATCTCGGCACCCTCGCAGCGCACGAGCCGCCTGGCACGCGCATGGCCGGGGTGGTCGAGGATGCGCCGGGGCGCCTTGAGGAACTTGCAGGTCTGCTCGCGGCCAGTGATCCCGAGGCGCGCGAGTGGGTGCATCGGTATGGCGCCCTGCTCGATGCCCTTGGCGCCGCGCCCGCGTCGGCGATCCGAGACGCGGTGATGCGCTTCGACTTGCCGGCCGCGAAAGCCCTGCTGCAGGATGCGCGCCGAGACTGATGGAGCCGATGCATGTTGACCACCCTCGCCCTCGCCGTGACCCTCCTCGGATCCGCTGACTCCATCCGGTTTCCGACGGTGACGTCGGAGAACCTCGAGGGCCGGTCGCTCACGCTCCCGGCCGACTTCGCCGGGGACCGTAACGTCGTCTTCGTCGCCTTCCTGATGCAGCAGCAGAAGGACGTCGACAGTTGGAGCCCCTGGCTCCGGCAGGCGCTCGCACGACATCCGGGCTCGGACTTCTACGAGATCCCCACCATCCAGCGGATGGTCGCGCCGATGCGGTGGATGATCAACCGCGGGATGCGCGGCGGGATCCCCGACCGCGCGGTGCGTGAGCGGACGGTCACGCTCTACATCGACAAGGCGCCCTTCAAGGCGGCGCTCGGCATCGCCTCGGAGGCGGAGATCCAGGTGCTGCTCGTGGATCGTGCCGGGCGGGTGCGGTGGCGCACCACGGGGCCGTTCACCGCCGCGAAGGCGGCGGAACTCGACCAGGCGCTCGCGGCGCGATGAGGACCGCCGCGCTGCAGGGGACCACACGGTGAGTGCGTCGTCTCGCGATCCGGCGCTCTCGCGCCCGCTGCCCCTTCAGCAGGCCGTCGTCCCCGGTGCGCACGACGTCGCGGGCGCGGTGGCTCCGGCCCGCGGCCTCGGGTGGCTCCGGGAGTTCGACGACAGCGCGCTGCTCGATGCCCTCGTCCCCGACGAGGCGCGGGCGGTGCGGGAGCAGGTCGGGCGGGAGATGGCCACGGCGGTGGCCATCCTCGCGTGGCTCACCATCCCCGTCAGCGTCCTGCTCGTACATCTCGACCTGGTGCGGTGGCGGTCGGGGTTCTTCGACCCGTTCCGGAACCCGCTCGCTCCCTGGTGGGTCGCCACCGTCGTCGCGCACGCCGCCTTCGCGCTCTCGGTGGTGCCCGCGGTGATGATCTGGCGGTTGCGGCGCCAACACGGCGCACGATCGTTCCGGCAGTTGCAGACCCTCCACGTGACGCTGATGAGCATCGGGATGCTCGGGATGGCGCTCCTCGCCGTTCGGACGCGCCCCACGTCGCACGACCTGACGGTGGCCGTGGTGATGGGGAACCTCCTCTACCATCTCCCCCGATGGGGGCGTCGGCTCTTCAACGCCGTCGTCGTCGCCGTCGGGGTCGCGATGGTCTGGCAGACGGCACGTCAGGCGGCGGACGCCGTCGAGCCGGCGGTCCGGCTGGTCGAGGTCGGTGGGATCGGGGTGCTCGCGATCCTCGGCGGCTACGTCGTCCGGCGGCAGCGGATCCGCGCGCTGCTGATGGAGCATCGGCTCGGGCGGCTGGCGCTTTTCGATGGACTCACCTCGCTGGCCACGCGCCGTCGGGTGGAGGAACTCGCCGCCTCGGCGCTGGCCGCCGCGACGCCTGCGGCCCCGCTCTCCGTGATCCTGCTCGACATCGACGAGTTCAAGTCGATCAACGACACCTATGGGCACAATGTCGGCGATGAGGTGCTGCGCGGTGTCGCGCGGATCCTTCAGCAGCGTGGGCGCCTGAGTGACGTCGTGGGGCGGTGGGGTGGGGAGGAGTTCGTGATTCTCTGCTCCGACACACCCGTGACCGGCGCGCTCGGCCTCGCGGAGCAGTTGCGGGCGCGCATCGCGCGGCAGGAGTTCGCGGCGGTGGGGCGTCGGAGCGCGAGCTTCGGGGTGGCCGAGGCCGCGCCGGGGGAGTCACTGCTCGCGGTGGTGGCGCGGGCCGATGCGGCGCTCTACGAGGCGAAGCGCGCCGGCCGGAACCGGGTGCGCGAGGCGCCGCCGGCGGGCTGAGCGGCTCACGCGGGCGAGCCGGTGATGCACTGGCTCGCCGACGCGGTTCAGATCTGAATGTTTCGGCGGCCGATCAGGGGATGCGACCCTTGGTCGTCGTCGGCTTGGTGGCGGGCGACGTCGTGGTCGTCGTGGTCGTCGTCGGTGTCCCGCGCGGGTTCGACGGGACGTTCGGCGATGTTGTCGGGGTGGTGGTCGGCGTGGTCGTTGGCGTGGTCGGCGTCGTGCTGGTGCCCGTGCCGGTACCCGTCGTCGGTGTGGCAGGCGTTGGTGTGGCAGGCGGCGTTGGTAGTGCCGGCTCCTGTTCATCCTTCCCGGGCGCGGGTTCCCCTGTGGTCGTGATCGGACCTCCAGCCACAGCGACGCCGACGGGCGGGAGCACCGTGTAGGTGATGGGGGCCGCCACTGGCGCCGGGGCGTTTCGACCGGATGCGCGATAGGAGAAGCTCCACGTCATCACCACCGGGCAGAGTGCGCAGGGGAGGTCCCCCGAGCTGACGACCGCCGACGGGGAGGTGGAGGTCAGGGTGATCGCCTTGTTGCGCCCGACCGCGACCTTGGCCGTGAGATTCGTGGCGACGGGGGCGGTGAGGGTGACCATCAGCCGCCAGCCGATGTTGCTCCGGACGTTTGCCGTGGACGTCGCGGTCACGGTGGAGCCGGAGACGCGCGTCACGGACATCACGGGGGGGGTGATTACCCCCAGGAGCACCGCTTGACTGAGCCCCACGCTGGTCGCCACGAGCTGCGCCGTCTGCGCGAAAGCGCTTGGGGCAAACACGAAAATGCCCAGCAGCGTGCTCGCCGCCAGACGCGCCACTGCACACCGCAGTAGTCGACGGAATCGCATCACGGTGTCGTCAGCGTCAGGGTGATCGGCATGCTATAGCTCCCCGGCGGATCCCCGGTCCACGACAGCGTCGTCCACCAGACGAGCGTTTTGACGTTGCTTCCCGTCGCTGCGCCGGCGCTCCCGGACGCAATCGTCGCCGATGCCGTCGACAGGCCCGTGCCCGACCCCGAGTTCACCGTCGACCACCGGACATGGCTCACCGGCTTGTCGGTGCGCGCGAGGGAACCGCTCGCCGAGAAGGTGGCGTTCCCGCTGGCGGTGACGATCCACGTCCGGTTGGCGCGGACTTCCAATGTCATCGTCTGCGGCGGGGTCTTACCGGCCTCAAGGTCGGCAATCGTCGGCGTCGTGCTCCACGTCGCGGGCGTGACGGTCAATTCCATCAGCGTGGGCGCGCGGAATCCGGTGGCATTGTTTCCGGACACCGTGATCGCGGTCTGGCAGGACCGGCTCTGGCCAGTGCTGATGGTCTGCGTTGTGCACGACTGTGCCTCTGTGCGCTGGACCAGCAGAATCGCCGCCAGGAAGACCGCGAGGGGAGTTGAAGCGAGCCTCACGGGACCCTCGCTGCCCGAAACGTCCCTGAGGCCGGAGCGCTCCCGCTCTGCACCCAATCTCCGACCAGCGAATCCCCGCGCAACTCGGCGAGATGCGTGCGCAGTTGGCCACCCGCGAGCGTCACCTCGAACCTGGCCACGCCGGAGCCCAGGACGCTGCCACCCACGATACCGGAGACCGGCGACCGCTGACCGCTCACCTCCACCAACTCGGCGCTCAACGACCCCTCGATTGAACCGGTCGTTGCCCCGTCGATGAGCAACTGCCCGACGACTTGCGCTGCGGAGCCGGAGATCTGCGCCTCGTAGCGCCATGTGCCATCGAATCGCGGGTCGCCCTCACCGGTGCCGGTGGGACCCTCGCAGGCGACGACGAGCGCACCGGCCCCGAGGGCACCGGCGAGACGCGCCAGGCGAGCACGGGAGCGCCGCGTCATCACTGTTGCTGACGCTGCTGCTGCTGTTGTTGCTGCTGCTGCTGACGCTGCTGCTGTTGCTGCTGCTTTTGCTGGGTCCCGCCGACCGTTGTGGTCGCCGGCGCGGTCGTCCCATTGAGCATCGCGTTCACACCGAGCCCTTCGCCGTTGGCCATCTTGATCAGACGGCCCTGCGGGACGAGCTCAATCCGCTGCGCGGGCGCGCCGGGTAGCGCGGAGCCGCGCGCCACGACCACCGCGCGATCGTCCACGCGGAGTGCCGTCGGCGACTCGGTCGCCGCCGCGGAGATGACGTACTCGCCGATCGGAAGCGCGTCGAACCGCGCTACCCCCTCGGCGTTCGCGACAACACGCCACTCGCGACCATCAGCGTTCCGCACCGTCACCACCGACGTGGTCGGCTGGCTCGACGTGCTCGCCGTCACGAGCGGCGTGCGGGGCTTGAGGATTGCCACCTCGAGCCGTGCGACGGTGCGCACCGGAAGCGCCCAGCGCTCGTCGGCGGCACGACGACCGGGACGCTGGTCGAGGCGGAGCGACCGCACGTCGAGCTCCGGCATCGCGCCGTCGATCGGGAGCCGATAGCGACCGAGGTGATCGGTGGTCACGACGACACTCCCGGCCCGAATCGTGACGTCGGGCACCGCCGGCTCCCCTTCGTCGCGGACGCCATCGTCGTCGAGGTCCTCAAACACGACGCCCGTCCGCTGCCGCCAGCGATCGCCGGTGGCGGCGAAGGTGTTGCGGACGACGCGGAGCGCGAAGGCGGTGCGCGACGGGACCAGTCGCTGGCGCTGCCAGGCCTCGTGCTCCACGCCGGCGATCACCGCGAACTCGCCCGGGAGCTGCGCACGGAGCGCGGCCCGGGCGTTGTCCATCGCCGCCATCCCGAGGTAGCTCCGGGAGACGCTCCCCTCAAGCGAGAGCCAGGGCCAAGCGCGCACCGGCCGGAGCTCGGAGGCCTGCACCTGGAGGCCGAACTCGGAGGACTGCGAGGCGGTCGCGGCGGCAAAGCTGGTCCGGAGAGCGAGCGACCCGGCGGCGCCGGCCATCGAAACGCCCGAGCGGAGGGCGGTGCGTGAGAGGCGATCCTGGACGTCGAGGGTCGCGCCGCGCGCCCACCGATCTTGCACCCGCTGCGACGCCTCGAGGTCGACACGAGTGATACCGAAGGCGGTGCTCGCTCGGACGCCGAGGTCGGTGTCGAACGCGCCCTGCAGCATGCCTTCGCGGCCCACGCGGAACCCACTCGCGCTGAGCATCGCCCCGAACTGGCCGTTCCGGCCGATGCGTCGGGCCGGAGCGATGCTCCCGCCGAAGGATCGCGAGGCACCGACTAGCTCGTCACCATCCTGGCTTCCCCACCCGTGCGCAGTGAGGGACCACGCCTCGGTGAGTTGGAACATCCCTTCCGCCGTGACGTTGTCGCGGGCGATGGCGAGTGCGTTGCTCCCACCCGGAGCGTGCTGCGCCTGCACGCGCGCTCGCCCGCGCGCGCCATCCCACGCCGCGTCGAGCGCCACCCCAAGGCCACCTTCGGCGTCGGTGCGGCGGTCGGCAACGGTGAGCCCGACGACCGTGCTCGGCACGATCGTGTAGCGGGCACCGACGCTCACTGCGGTGAGGGCACGCTCGGCACCGAGCCCCGTCGAGCCGAGGCGCAGCCGCGATGCCGCGGCCTCCACGCGGAGCGGGCCCTCGGTGGTGCTGCGCCAGGTGACGGCGCCCTGCACCGACCGGTCGGTCTCGCTTCGGACCGCCGCCAGCGACAGGGAACCGATCCGGTCGAGCGTGAGCGCCGCGCCTTCGCCGCCGAGACTCCGACCGGCGAGCCCCGGAAGCTGCAGGCCGACCCGCCCCACTTGGATCGACGCGTAGCGGCTCGTGAGGCCGATGCTCGAACCGCCGAGCGGCAGCCCGACCGTCGATCCGCCGCGCACGAGCCCGGGATCGCGGAAGTCGACGGCCCCGGCGAGGGTGCCGTGAACCGAGACCCCAGGTGCGATCGCGCCACCGAGCTCAAGTGCCGCGACCTGCTGGGCGTTTCCAGTGGTGGAGCCGACCATCGTCAGGCTGCTGGTGAGGCGGAGCGCCTCACCGCGCGATGCCTGCCCACGGGTCCCCGCGACCTCGACGAGGCTCTGTGCTTCGGCGACCGCGGCGAGGCCGACCGCGCGGACGATGACGGCGGTCCCGCCCGCCTGAATCGAGGTCGGCACGCGGAGGGCGATACGGACCGGGAGCGCCGCGCGCGGGTCGACGACGAGCCGGGTGACGCCGCGCACCGTCGCGCCCCAGGCCTCGGGGGCGCGCACGTCGAGCACGACGGAATCGGCCGCGTTGCCGCCGTTGCGGAGGGTGAAGAGGAGCTCGACGTCCTCGCCGGAGGTGGCCATCCGGAGGGGAATCGCCGCATGCATCTCGAGGGCACGCTGCGCGGCGATGCTGACCACGAGCGGAATCGTGCGCGAGGCGGCTCCCTGCCGAAGAACGACGCGGCCGACTTCACGCTGACCGGCATCGAGCTGGTTGCCGAGCTGGAGCGAGACGAGAAGCGGGGCAGAGCGTGAGGGGGTGACAGCACCACTCGTGGTGCCGATCGCGCGAATGCCGGCGTCGGCCTCGACGGTGTAGCTCCATTCGCCGGCGAGCTCGCTCGGAAGGGGAACACGGAGGAGTCGCACCGCGCTCGAGCCCCGGTCCTGCGCCATGAGCAGGACCGGGGCCAGGCAGGCGAGGAGGAGTGAGCGAAGCCGCCGCATCAGCAGGCGCTCGCTCGACGTGCCGAGACGTCGAAAATCAGGTCGGGGCCGAGGTAGGTCTTCGGTCCGTCGCTCCACGCCAGATTGGACTTTCGCAGGTAGATGACGCCGGTGTCGGTCCTCGACGAGTTCGTCAGGTGGTGGCTACTCACGTCGGCGGCCGCGGTGGTGAGGGTCATCGGCTGGCTTGCCGCCGTCAGGCCCCACTGCACATCGCTCAGTCCATGATCGCTTCCGGCGGCCGCGGCCCCCCGGAGCTGGACCGTCGCGCAGACGCTCTGTGAGCCGGCGAGCGTCACGGTGTACGAGACCGGCGTGACGCCGATGATGTAGCCGTTGGCGTAGTCGTCGAGCGTTGCGTCCTGCATCAGCGCATCGGCATTGGTGACGGTAAGCGTGACCGTGACCGCCTGCGCCGTGGCATCCGCGGCGAGCAGGGTGAGCAGCAGGACGACGACCCGGCGGAGCATCAGGGGATCTCGAGCAGGGCCTGGGCCGCGAGGATCTCCTCGGTGCCGATCTCGAGCAGCAGGATGACCGCGTACCGTCCCGCAGGCATTACGGGGAGCGGGGTGCGCAGCACGCGGCGGGCACCGCCGAGAACCGGGAATTCCTCGATTTCCACGCGCTGGGCGATGGAATCGTCCTCACGGCGGATCTCGATGTGCCCGCGCGCGACGGTCTGGACTGCACCGGTGTTGCGGAAAGTGGCGACGAGGGTATCTGCGCGCTCGCCGGCAGCGGTCCTACCCGAGGCGATGGCCGCGTTTGTGAGTTCGCCGGCAGGAGGGGCTTCTGGCTCGACGTACACCTTGATGCCGTACCGCAGATTGTAGGTGAGCGCCGCCCCCACCTGATTCGTGGCCGCGGTGGGGGGCATCTCCACGAAGAGGATGCTGTGGCACGGGGTCGCGTTTGCCGGAAGGGAGACGCGGATGTCCTCGGCGCCGCCCG
Organism: Gemmatimonadaceae bacterium; assembly: GCA_049428925.1. Classification (GTDB taxonomy): domain Bacteria; phylum Gemmatimonadota; class Gemmatimonadetes; order Gemmatimonadales; family Gemmatimonadaceae; genus Pseudogemmatithrix. The sequence goes on along the minus strand of JBMTAR010000024.1, from coordinate 3,209 downwards.
CCTCGATGCTCAGCGTCATCGGGAAGATGGTGAGCACATCGCGGCAAGAGCCCGGTACTGTGCCGACGTCGAAGTAGCGGTTCTCACCCGTCTCAGAGCGGTCCCAGTCCGAGGTGCGGATGGTGACCTGCGCGCCGGACGACGACGGGTTGTTGATACGAAAGGTCTGTGAGCTCGGAGCGGAGGCGCCAGATGTGAACCGCATCTCGAGCTGTTCGATGGAGATCTGGGCGGCCACCGGGGTGGCGGCGATCAGGGTCCCGACGAGCAACCCGGTGAGGGCGCCGAGGCGCCCCCACCGGGTTGCGCTGCCCACGGGACGGCCGGTCAGGGCCCGAGCGTTCGTAGGCAGCGGGTTCATCACGGCGCAACGAGCGTGAAGGTCACGGCGAGGCTGTAGGCGCCAGGCTGGTCCTTCGTGATGTCGTACGCCGTCAGATAGGTGACCGTCTGCTGCGTCGAAGCGTTGGTGGCGTTCCCCGTCGCGATGGTAGTCGGCGTGGTCGACATCGCGATGCTGTTGGCACCGCCGTCGACCGACCAGTGCAGATCGGCTGCAGGCTTGGTGTTGTAGGCGGCGGCACCCGTCGGCACGTTGCTGTGGGTCCAATTTGCCACGCTGCTGATCTGCACCTTATACGACCGGTTCGAACGGACATCCACCGTCGGGCCAGTCGTCGTGGTGGTGTCCTGACCTGCCGCGTTGAAGGCAGCGATGTTCGCCGGGGTGCCGAGCGTCACGGCGTTGTTCCCCAGCGTGAGCTCCATAATCGACGGCATCGTCATCGAGAGTGTGGTGGCGACAGTGCAATTGACTGCCGCGCCCGAGGTCGAGCTCACATCACAGGTGGTCTGCGCCTGCACAGGGGCCGCGGCGACGAGCGCGACCACGGCGACGAACGGGACGAACTTCCGCATGGTGTTTCTCCTTGAGAGAAAAAGGTGAAATGCCGGTGGGGTGTTCGGCGTCGGTGCCGTGTCCGCTTTGGCTGACCCGATGTATTGAAAGGTCCGTGCCAAAGTCGCTGACTGTATAAAAAATAGACAATATGGGGCAAAAACCTGCGAAAACAGGCAATATTTGTAATCAATATCACATAAAATAGAAAATCACCGGATGGCGAAACGCATCAATCGGCAATCCACCGTTGCACGCTCTTGCATCCTGCAACGGTCCCGCGAGCCCTCCTACGGCCGCTTATCGACCGTGGTCACCTCGATCACCCCGAACTCGTGCCCAGGTCCATACATCTGGACCCCACGGTTCTGGTCGAGGTACCGCAGCTCCACGAGCTTCGCCGCCGGGACCATCCGCAGGACCTCCAGATCGGGCTGCCGGATCCCATCCACATACAGAATGATCTCCGTCGCGCCGCCCCCGGACCCGCCGAAGACGTTCGACGACGCCACATCCCCCACCGGTGGCCGCAACCACTGCGGCCGCAGCAACCGCACGGCATCCTGCGCCGTCACCATCGCCGACCCGGCCTCGTCCAACTCGATCCGCGTCAGCTTGTTCCGGTCCCCACGCCGCCGAGTGGCCTGCGCCTCAGCCGACTCCCCCACCAACAGCAGCGCCACCATCGCCACGAGCACCGCTCGCATCACACCCCCCTCAGCCCCCTGAGCCGATCTGCTTGGTGTACTTGATCGTCAGCGACCGGGCCACCGGCGCCCGCCACCGCGTGAAGCTGTCCGCCTCCTCCCCATCATTGAACACGATGAACAGCCCCGTCCCGGCGGTGTTCAGCCAGGCGAAACGAAGGTTCGCGGTGAAGATCTCCGCCTGATTGTTGTACTGCGTCAACGTCTGCACGAAGACCCGCGGCGTGAAGAAGTACGCGAACTTCACCCCGATCAGCTGCCGGATGAAATCCCCCTGCGGCAGGTCCACATCCTGATAATCGAGCGTGAGCGACGACGAGATCGATGACCCCCGCCGCGCGGTGAACGTCACGTTGCCCCCCGACCGGGTCCCACTATAGAACTCCCCCGATTCGAGCCGCGCGAGGAACGAGAGCGGCGCGCTGGGGTCGGTCCCCCAGTCGATTCCCGGCAACGCGAATCGGTACTGCCCGGCGGGGAGCACGACCCCGGGCGCGATCGTGAAGGGCGCCTGCAGCCCCTCCGTATAGATGTTGATGTCCGGCCCGAACCGGCCCCCGCTGTTGAACTCGGCCTCGGTCAGGTCGATGTGCGCCCACGACGACTGCAGATACCCGTCGGTCCCGACGTACCGCCGGAGCGAGATGTGCGGGTTCCACTGCCGCACCCGCGTCCACTTGGGACTCCGCACGAGCCGCATCAGCATCAACTCGTCGAACCGGTATCCCGCCGGCCGGCCCATGAACCCGACCTCAGGGTTGAAGCCGGCCCCCACCTGCAGCACGCGCGCCGAGTGGTTCCAGTCCCGCGTCTGGAACGCGATGCGGCTGCTCCACGACCACGGATCCCCCGCGCGCCCCGGCGTCTCCGACCGCCCGGCCCACGCATCCGCGGTCCACGCCTGCCCGATGCCGACGCGTGCATCACCGGCCACCACACGATTGAAATCCCCGCCATTCGCGGTGCTCTGGCGCTGCACGGCGATCAGCCCCACCCGCGACCGCGCCGAGATCTCCTTCAGCACACGCGCCACGGAGTAGGAGTTCCCGGCCGACGCGCCGACATCATCGGTCACCATCTGCAGCGCGCCCACCGTGAGCCCCCCGATCCGCCCGGTGAGCCGCCCGCCGCCGAGGATCGGCTGGGGCTGCCCCGTGGCGGCGTCGATCCCGATCCGCCGCGTGAAGAAGAGATCGACGGCCTGCGGCGTGCCCGCCGAGAAGACCCCGGCGTTCTCGAGGAAGAAGGGACGCTTCTCGGGGAAGAAGAGGGGGAACCGCGTGAGGTTCGTCCGCTGCTCGTCGACCTCCACCTGCGCGAAGTCGGTGTTGTACGTGAGGTCGAGCGTGAGGCTCGGCGTGATGCCGTACTTGGCGTCCACACCGAGCTCGGCGGCGCCCCGATAGGCGCTCTGCGTCGCGAAGGTCCGCGAGGAGCTGCCGAGCGAGTAGGGCGTCACCGTCGCGATCCGCTGCGCGGGGACGGCGAGCCCCTCGAGCGTCCCGGCCTGCGAGAGCCGATTGATGCTGAACTGCCGCGACACGCGGCTCCAGAGCGCCTCCTCGTTCCGGCGCCGGATCCCGCGCATGATGTTGAGCCCCCAG
>JBMTAR010000023.1:0-16840 GCA_049428925.1 Gemmatimonadaceae bacterium | reverse complement strand
CCCGTCCTCCGCCTGCATCCGTGTGCCGAGACCGCGCGCGAGGATGACCGCCGTGGTGGCGCGGGGCGCGGTCTCAGTCATCACAGGTCCCGTGCCGCGCGGCTCACGCCGTGTCGGCGGCGCGCCAGAAGCCCTGCAGCACCGACCGCACGCCGAGGCCGCTCCCGACGAAGACCACTGCCCAGGTCATCGCGAGCGTGCTCCGCCCCGCGAGCGCCGCGCCCACGCCGAAGAGCGCCGCATAGACGAAGAGGATCCCGAGCACCCATCCGAGCATCGCCTGCGGGAGGGAATCAGGCGAGGCACCCAGCCCCGTGCGCGCGCGCACCGCGGCCCATCCCGGCCCTGCGGGTCGAACAAGCCGATAGAAGCGTTCCAGCACCGCCGCATCGGTCTGCGGTCCGAGGAAGGCGGCCGCGAGCCATGCGACCGTCGTCACGGCGACCGTCACGAGGAGCGTCGTCGTCGCGTCGAGCGCGATCCCCTGCCCCTTCGCGAGGTGCAGCCCGATGGCCGTCGCGAACGACGCCGCCATCGCGGTGATCTCCGCCGCGGCATTCACGCGCCACCAATACCAGCGAAGCAGGTAGAGCAGCCCCGTCCCCGCACCGATGGAGAGGAGGAGGGTGAACCCCGTCGACGCCGTGTCGAGATAGCGCGTCACCAGCGCGGCGACGAGCATCAGCGCCGCCGTCACCATCCGCCCGACCTGGACGTAGTGCCGCTCGTCGGCGTCGGGGCGCAGGAACCGCCGATAGAGATCGTGCACCAGGTACGACGTGCCCCAGTTCAGGTGCGTGACGATCGTCGAGACGTACGCCGAGAGGAGCCCCGCGATCATCAGACCAAGCCAGCCCGCAGGGAGGAAGGTCAGCATCGCCGGGTAGGCGATGTCGTGGCCGATCAGGTTCCGCGGCACGTCCGGGAAGGCGCGTGCCAGGTCGTCAAGCGTTGGAAAGACGAGGATCGAACTCAGCGCCACGAGGATCCAGGGCCAGGTCCGCATCCCATAGTGCGCCACGTTGAAGAAGAGCGTCCCCGCGAGGGCATCCTTCTCGCTCTTCGAGGCGAGCATCCGCTGCGCGATATAGCTCCCGCCCCCCGGCTCGGCGCCGGGATACCAGACCGACCACCACTGCACCGTCAGTGGAAGGAGGAAGACCGCGACGAAGGTCTTCCAATCCGCCGTGTCGGGGAGGAAGGCGTACGACTCCGCCGGCAGCTTCGCGAAGAGCCCCGCGAGCCCGCCGACCTCCGGCCGTTGCAGGGCGAACCAGGCCGCCGCGACCGCCCCCGTCATCGCGATTCCGAACTGGATGAGATCCGCGACGAGCACGCCCCAGAGTCCCGAGATCACCGCGAAGCCCACGTTGAGCGCGGCGCACCAGAGCAGCGTCCGCTCCATCTCCCAGCCGAGGAGGATCGACGCGATCTTGACCGCGGCGAGATTCACCGTCGCCATGATGACGATGTTGAAGACGAGGCCCAGGTAGACCGCGCGGAAGCCGCGCACGAGGCTCGCCGCGCGCCCCGAGTACCGGATCTCGTAGAACTCGAGGTCGGTGAGCACTCCCGAGCGGCGCCACATCCGTGCGTAGAACATCACCGTCGCCATCCCAGTGAGCAGGAACGCCCACCAGACCCAGTTCCCCGCGACGCCCCCCTGCCGCACGAGGTCGGTCACGAGGTTCGGCGTGTCGGTGGAGAAGGTCGTGGCGACCATCGAGATGCCGATCAGCCACCAGGGCGCCGCGCGCCCCGAGGTGAAGAACTCCGCCGTGCTCTCCCCCGCACGCCGTGCGAGGAAGATCGCGGGCACGAACGCCGCCGCGAGCGAGACGACGACAATGATCCAATCGAGGGTGGTGAGACGCATCAGCGGGCGCCCTGCCACTGCCCGCGCGTGAAGTCGGGGAACGCCATCGGGGCGCTCCCCTGTGCCACCGACATCTGACTCAAGGGCATCGGCGCACTCCAGCTGGCCGCGTCATAGACATCGAAGTCGGGGACCAGCCCCTCGCGCATGCACTCCACGAGCCGGTACGCCATGATGAAGTCCATCCCCCCATGCCCGCCCTTCTTCCGGGCGAGCTCACCGACACGCGTCCAGAGCGGATGCTCGTGCGTCGCCTTCCATTTATCAATCGGCCCGAAGCGCTCTCCCCCCTCCTGGCCATCGATGTAGATGCGCGCCGGGTAATCCTCGAAGACCCCCTTGGTCCCCTGCACGCCGTTCAGGCGCGAATAGGGGCGCGGGTTCGAGACGTCGTGCTGCAGCAGGATGTTGCGCCCCTTCGCCGTCATGATGAGCGACGAGTTGAGGTCGCCCGTCACGTAGCGCTCGGTCCACTTGGCGTTCGTCCGGTCGGGGACCGTCGCCTCGCGATGCAGCGTGAGCCCGCGCTCCGGCGTGCTCATCGACACCAGATAGGTCATCCGGTCGCCGGCGTTGAGGTCCATATACCACGCGACCGGGCCAAGCCCGTGGGTCGGATACAGGTTGCCGTTCATCCGCGTATGCCAGCCCCGCCGCCAGAGCCCCTCGTCGCGGTCCTCGAAGAGGATCGCACGCAGGTCGTGCAGGTAGGCCGCGGAACCGTAGAGCACCTCCCCGAGCACGCCGTCGTGCACGAGGCGGTTCACCAGCATCTCGTTGTAGCCGTAGTTGCAGTTCTCGAGCTGCAGGCAGTGCCGCTGCGCCGCCTCGCTGGCATCCACGAGGGCCCAGAGGTCCTGCAGCGTCGTCCCCACCGGGCACTCGGATCCGCAGTGCTTTCCGGCGCGCAGCGCGGCGAGGAGCACCGGCACGTGCCACTCCCACGGCGTGGCCGTGTAGACGAAGTCGACGTCGTCGCGCGCGGCGAGCCGCTCGAAGCCGCGCTCGCCGTCGTACGTGGCGGGGGCCGCCATCCCGGCGTCGGTGCACATCTTCACCGCGCGGGCCATCTTCTCGGGCACGGTGTCCGCCACGGCGACGATCCGCACCCCGTCGATCGCCAGCAGCTCCGAGAGCACACTCCGGCCGCGGAGCCCGGTGCCGACGATCCCGATCCGCACCGTCTGATGACGCGCGAAGGGGACCCCCTTCATCGTCCGTGCGCCCGCCGGACGGGGTGGGACCGCATCCGGGGCCCGGACGGCGGTGATCGTCTCAGCGATGGCGGGAAGGGGCGTCAGCGCCCCAGCAGCAGCGATCCCGACGCCGGTGGCGAGGGTCTGCTTCAGGAGGTCGCGGCGGTTCAGCGGATCGGTCACGAGCGGGGGCCTCGGAACGAAGCGGTTCGGAAGGGGACCCGGACGGCGGGTCAGAGGGGCTGACGGACCTCCGAATGGTCGCCCAACACGACCGAGCCCGTAACCCCCTCGACCACGCACGCATCCCCCACCATCGAATCGCGCAGCGTGCACCCCGTCACCCGCGTCCCGCTCCCCAGGATGGTGTCGCGCAACGTCGAGCCCGTCACCGTCGTACCGGCGGGCACCACGACGTTCGGCCCGATCGTCGAATCGGTCACCGTCGCCCCGGCCTCGATCCGCACCGGCGGGATCACCGTCACGCCCGGCATCGCCGGCGCCTCCGCGCGGCCCTTCTCGAGCATCACGCGGTTCGTCTCGAGCAGCGTGTCGAGCTTCCCGGCGTCGTACCACCCCTCCACGTCGATCACGCGGAGCTTCGCCCCGCGATCGATCATGTACTGGAAGGCGTCGGTGAGATAGAACTCCCCCTTGTTCGCGGGCTGCGCGAGGACGTGCGCGATCCCCTCGTAGAGGAGTGCCCAGTTGCGGATGTAGTAGAGCCCGATGTTTGCCCGCTTCGAGATCGGGGTGTCGGGCTTCTCGACGATCCGTGTCATGTGCCCCGCGGCATCGGTGACGACCACGCCGAAGCGCTGGTAATCCTCGACCTCCTTCACCCAGATGATCCCATCATCCTCGCAGTCGCGAATCACCGAGAGGTCGGCATCGAAGATCGTGTCGACGAAGATGATCAGGACCGGCTGGTCGACGTGCGGCCGCGCCAGCGCGAGCGCGCCGGCGGTACCGTCCTGCACGCGCTGCTCGACGAAGACGCCGGGGATGCCGTACGCCGACGAGGCGTGGCGCTCGACCGTGTCCTTGAGATGCCCGGTGATGTAGACCACCTGCTCCACCCCGCCCAGCCGCGCCACGTCATCCATCACGTAGTCCATCACGGGCTTGCCGGCGACCTTCAGCATCGGCTTCGGCACCGTGTGGGTGTGCGGCCGCAGCCGCGTCCCCTTGCCGGCGAGCGGGATGACGACCTTCATCGCGCGCGGCGCCTCAGCGGGCCGCGACGAGCCGGTCGCGCAGGCGACCCAGCCGGCGACGGACCGAGCCATCCATCACGGTGTCGCCGACGCGCACCACGACGCCGCCGAGGATGCGCGGATCGACCGTGACGTGCGGAACGACCGTCTTCTTGAGCGCCGCCGAGAGCGCGGTCGCGATTGCGGTCTGTGCCGCCGCGTCCATCTCGCGGGCGACGGTCACCCGCGCGTGCACGCGCCCCTCCGCCTCGTCGAGGAGGGTGTGATACTCCGTCGCGACGGCGGGGAGGAGCATCTGCCGGCGGTTGGTCACGAGCTTCTGCACGAAGCGCACGAAGGTGGGCGCCGGCGCAACGGGCCCGAGGGCCTTCGCGAGCACGGCGTTCTTCTCCGCCGCGCTGATCTGCGGCGCCTCAAGGAAGTGCCGGAGCGTCTCGTCACCGGCGACGGCGTCACCGAGCGCCCCGATCGCCGTGCCCCACGCGGCGGGGTCCCCCGCCTTCCGGGCGAGGGCCAGCAGCGCCTCGGCGTAGTTCTTCGCGATCGAGACCTCGCGCATCACTTGCCCCCGAGGGAGGCGAGGTACTGCTCGACCATCTGTCGGTCGGCGGTCGCGTCGAGCTTCTGCCCGATCAGCTTGCCGGCGCCGGCGAGCGCGAGGTCGACCGCCTCACGCCGCAGGTCGGCGATCGCCTTCGCCTTCTCCGCCTCGATCTCCTTGCGCGAACGCTCCATCAGCTCGGTCTGCTGCTGCCGCGTCTGCTCGAGGAGCTCGTTGCGCATCTGCTCCGCCGTCGCACGCCCCTCGGCGATGTAGCGCTGCGCCTCGCCGCGGGCCGCCTCGATGGCGGCCTTCTGCTCGGCGATCAGCTTCGCAGCTTCGGCGCGGTCGCGCTCGGCGGCGGCCATCGCGTCGCGGATCGCCTGCTCGCGGCCCGCGACCGCCTCGAGAATCGGGCCGAACGCGAACGTCTTGAGCCCGATCATCAGGAGGACGAAGACGATGATCGTCCACGTCATCAGGCCGAGGTGCGGGTCGAGAAGACCCGGCTTCGCGGCGGCCTCCGCCTCGGACGAGGCGAGGGCGGGGGTGGCCGCGGCGGCGAGGAGGGCGAGGGCGGAGAGCGGAGCGCGCATGGTCGGGATGAGGAAGAGGTCGGCCGAGGCCGGGACGACGAGGCGGGAGCGGGACCGCGTGGGGCCGCGACGGCGAACGCCGCCGCGACCCCCGCGGGGTCTGCTTAGAACTTGCCCTGGATCTGGAACGCGACGACGACGCCGAAGAGCGCGGCGCCCTCGATGAGGGCCGCGAGGATGAGCGCGGCGGTCTGGATCTTGCCGGCGGCCTCGGGCTGACGGGCCATGCCCTCGACGGCCTGGCCGCCGATGCGGCCGATGCCCATGCCCGCGCCGATCACGGCGAGGCCGGCGCCGAGCCCGGCACCGATGAGGGCGAGACCGGCCTGGCCGGTGATCCCAGCGGCCGCCTCAGCGGCGGCGGGGGCGGCGGTGGCCGCCACAGCGGCCGCTTCCTGCATGAACGTGACGAACATCGGAGAAACCTCGAAAAGGAGTTCGGTCCAGCGTGGTCCTGCGCGCCGGTCGGCGCCGTCCGTCAGTGGGCCTCACGACCCAACGGACTTCCCCCGGTCACTCGCCGGGGTACGGGGTGCTGCGGGTCGAACGGGTCCTGCGAGTCCTGCTAGTGATGCGCCTCACGGATCTGCCCGATGAACACCGAGGAGAGGAGCGTGAAGATGAAGGCCTGGAGGAACGCGACGAAGAGCTCGAGCACCATGATCAGCGTCGCCATCACGAGCGGCGCGCCGCTGATGAGGTTGCCGAACTCGAAGATCAGCCCCATCAGCGCGAGCACGACGATGTGGCCCGCCGTCATGTTCGCAAAGAGACGGATCGCCAGGGCGAAGGGCTTCGTCAGCTTCCCGATCATCTCGACCGGGCTCATGATCAGGAACATCAACGGGCGCATCGGCGCCGGCAGCTCGTTGTTCCAGTAGAAGATCGTGTTCAGGTACCCGACCCCGTTCGCCCGGATGCCCGCCACCTCGACCGTGAGGAAGGTCAGGATCGCGAGGGTCGCGGTGACCGAGATGTTGCCCGTGGCCGTCGACCCGAACGGCACGAGACCGAGCAGGTTGAGCGTCAGGATCATGAAGAACGCGGTGAGCAGGTAGGGGACGAACCCCTCGCCGTGGTGCCCGACGTTCGGGAGGATGACCTCGTTGCGGATGTAGAGGATCATCGCCTCGATCGCGTTCGCCCCACCCGTCGGGACGCCGCCGCGCGCGACGGCGCGCCCGTGCGCGCGGCGCACGAGGAGCATCACCAGGAAGAGAAGCGCCGCACCGATCCAGAGCATCACGACGTGCTTGGTCGGCGAGAGATCGATCTCCAGCGGCCCGATATGAATGGGCGCCCACTTCGGGAGCGTGCACTCCATGAAGAAGGGGAACTTCCAGTACGGGATCTCGACGTGGTCGCCGTTGGTGATGTGCGGCGTGATGATGTCCACCTTCCCCTCGTGGCCCGCCTCGGGGAGGTGGCAGGCGCTGCCGGTGCCCGCGGCGTGCGCGGGGGCGGCGGCGAGGACGAGGAGGGCGAGCGTGGCGACCAGCGAACGGAGCGTCATGATCTCAGGAAGAGAGGCTCGAACAGCATCGTGACGAAGAAGAACCCGACTAGGCTGACCAGCGCCGTCCCCGAAGGGAGCCCCAGCGCCGGGATGCCAAGAAGGGCATGACCGACGACCACTGCGAAGCGGATCAGGGAGCCGAGCCCCCAGCCCGCGATGGGATTCGACGTGACGAACGGCCGGGCCACGGCGAAGGTGAGCGCCTGCACGACGACGGCGATCCCGGCACTCGTCCAGATCGCCTCCACGGCCCGAGGGTCCGTGACGCGACGCGTGACGAGCCACGCGATCCCCCCGACGAGGAGCGCGGCGAGCGCCGTGAAGGCGGCCCCGCGTCTCATCGAGTCCCCTCGCCCGTCCGGGCCTCAGCCTCGCGCCGCTGGTCGGCCATCAGGCTCCGGTACATGGAGTAGATGGAAGCGGCCAGACCGGTGAAGACACCGAGGAGGAGGAAGAGAGGTTCCGTGCCGATCCGTCGATCCACCCAGCGTCCCGCATAGAGGAAGAGCAGGATGGAGGCGACGAGCTGAAAACCCAGGCCCGCGTACTTCGCCGCCGCCCCAATCGAGGTGGTGTCAGGATCGGGGGTCGGCCGCGGGGGATTGGACATCCAGCCTTGAAAAGTAAGGGGCTTGTGAAAAAAAGCGCAAGCGAACACCAACCCGCTGTCGGGGAAGGACTTGGGCCATCCGTGACCGTTATCCGGACCGGTCGTCTTCCCATCGGTGTCCGGTTCTCGCGCTCTCGGCCCCCTGCCCCACGGTCCCGATGATCCCTCGGCTCCCGCTCGGCCTCCTCTCCGCCGCCCTGCTGACCTTCGCCTGCGGTCCACGCGGCCGCAGTGAGGCCCTCGCCGCCGATGCCGGATCCGGGACCGAGCCCCGTCTCGCCGTCTCGGTGCGCGATGAGGTCCGGTTCACCCTCGAGGTGCCCAACCCCGGTGAGGCGGCCGTCGACGTCGAGTTCCCCGACGGGCAGACCCACGACTTCGCCGTCGAGAATGCGGCGGGACGGGTCGTCTGGCGGTGGAGCGAGGGCCGGCTCTTCACCCAGGGAATCCAGACCAAGGTGCTGCGTGCCGGCGAGTCGCTGACGTACGAGGCCACCTGGGAGCCTGCCGCGCCCGGGCGCTACACCGTGGTCGCCACGCTGCGGAGCCCCACGCTCCCCGTGACGCAAACCCGCATCGTGGTCGTCCCCGCGCGGTAGCCGCGCCGCAAACGATATATTGACGGGCGCCGTAGTCCGACCGACTCTCGCCCCGGAACTGCCTGTGTCCACCACGGACTCCAGAGATCTCGACCTCCTCGCGCAGCTCGCCCGTGCCCGGGGGGAGATCGCCGCCCAGATCGGCCGTCGCATTGTCGGCCAGCACGCCGTCGTCGACAACATGATCGCCGCGATCCTCGCCGGGGGGCACGTGCTCCTCGTGGGTGTCCCCGGCCTCGCGAAGACGCTGCTCATCCAGACGATCGCCCAGGCGCTCGACATGGAGTTCAGCCGCATCCAGTTCACCCCGGACCTGATGCCGAGCGACATCACCGGGACCGAGCTCCTCGAGGAGGACCACGGGACCGGTCGACGGGCGTTCGTCTTCGCCAAGGGCCCGGTGTTCGGCAACATCGTGCTGGCCGACGAGATCAACCGTGCCCCGCCAAAGACGCAGGCGGCGCTGCTCCAGGCGATGCAGGAGCGCACGGTGACCGTCTCCGGGAAGACGTACGCGCTGCCGAATCCGTTCTTCGTGCTCGCCACGCAGAATCCCATCGAGCAGGAGGGGACGTATCACCTCCCCGAGGCGCAGCTCGACCGGTTCATGTTCGAGTTGCGGATCGGCTACCCGACGATGGAGGAGGAGGAGGCGATCGTCGCGACCACCACTGGCACGGCGGGCGGGGAGATCACCCCCGTGATGACGGCGGACCAGCTGCGCGAGATGATGGCGCTGGTGCGACGCCTCCCGGCACCGCCCTCGCTGGTGCGGTACGCGGTCGGGCTCGCGCGAGCCACGCGGCCGAAGGAACCCGAGGCATCACCGGCGGTGCGGAAGTACGTCGCGTTCGGGGCAGGCCCGCGGGCGGGCCAGAACCTCGTGCTCGCCGCGAAGGCGCGCGCCGCGATGGATGGCCGCTCGGTACCGGACCTTGAGGATGTGGATGCCGTCGCGTTCAGCGTGCTGCGGCACCGCGTCGTGCTGAACTTCCAGGCGGAGGCGGAGGGGGTCGGGATCGAGACCATCCTCGCGCTCGGGGGTCGCGGCCGACCGGCCTGAGCCCCCGAGGGTCCCATCGGGCGGGGACGCGGATGATGACGCCCAAGTGACGTGGATGATGGAGGATGGAGCTGTGTCGTCCCCCCCGACCGCCTCGCAGGTGCACGCCCTCGGACTCGGCCACGCCGAGATCCGGGTGGGCGAAACCGTCATCACCCCAACGAGCGACCGGCTGTTCGCGCTGACGTTCCACCTCTGCCTCCGGGCCGGGGAGTACATCACGCGCGACGAGCTCGTCGCCCTGTTCTGGTCCGAGGCCCCGCCGACCAAGGCGCGCCATGCGTTGCGCCAGATGCTGTATCGCCTCCGTCAGATGGGGCTCCCCCTCGTCGACGCCGGGGATGCGGTGCATCTGCCCGACGCGGCGGTGTCGTGCGACGTGCGCGAGGTGCTTCAGGACGGATGGGAGCTCGACGCACCGGCGGAGATGGTCCGGGCCGGGGGCGAGCGGATCATCGGCGGCTCCCTCGATGCATCCGAGGCCTACCGCGATTGGTACGACGCGACGGAGGCGCGCGTGCGCGCGCAGGTGCGACGGGCGGCGCTCAGGCATCTGTCGGCCGCGCGACGCGAGGGCCGCTGGCGCGACCTCGAGGGCTGGGCGTTGCAGGTGCTGCGCCACGACGCGCTGAACGAGGAGGCGACGCTCGCCCTCGCCGAGAGCATGGTGATGCAGGGGTCGAAGGCCCGGGCGCTGCAGCTCCTGGATCAGTATCTCCGGGAACTCGGGGAGAAGGCGGACCGCATCGGGCTGCCGGCGAAGGTGCTGCGGAAGCGGATTGTGGGGGGAGGGACTGGAACCGAAGCTACCACAAGAACCCGCAACCACATTGTGGGCAGAGATGCAGAACTTCGCACTGCGCTCAGATTCCTTGAGCGACCGATAGACGAGGGCGGGCCGCGCTACTTCCTAATCCAAGGTGCAGCCGGGAGCGGAAAGTCTCGTTTGGCAGCCGAGATCGCTGACGCAGCGGCGCTACGGGGATTCGCCGTGATGTACGCCCCGATACCGCCCAGCGACAGCGCAACACAGCTCAGCGGAGTGCAATCGCTCGCCGAGCAACTCATCAATGCACCGGGATGCGCCGCCATCTCGCCGCAGGAGATGCACCTCCTTCGTTCAATCGGCAAAGAGGAGAGCTCCCTTCGCTTCGTCGGACTACCCCACCCGGCAGCGAAAGGAGACAGCTTAATTGCCGACGCGCTTTCTAACGCGTTGGCCGCAGTATCGGAGGAAACTCGCACCCTACTGATACTGGAGGACGTGCACCACCTCTCAGAGCCCGACGGCTCGATTGTCTGGCGTGCCGCCACCAGCGCCGACGGTTCACGCCTGCGCATCCTGCTTACCTCGCGGACTACAGAGACTCCGGCCCTAGCAGGCTGGAGCAAGGCCCAGCGTAGCTCTCTGGCGATTCTGCCTCTCGCGGCATTACACACCGCCGCCGCTCTCGAGCTCGCCTCCTCCTTACTCGCCGACTCGAAGAATCACAACATTGACATCGCGACCCGCATCGCGACAGCAAGCGCAGGGAATCCCTTATTTATCCACGCGCTAGCCACGCACGTGAAAGCAGGTGGCTCGCTAGCTTCGCTCCCCGACTCGCTTGAAATAAGCATCTCGGCAGCACTACGCGCACTTCCCGACCAAGCACTTGTCGTCGCAGAAAGCATTAAGTGCCTTGGCCCTTTCGCCACCCTCTCGAGGGTGAGAGACGAAACCGGCACGTCGCCACTTGACTATGAACGGCTACTTTCGCAACTCGAGTATGAAGGGGCTATCCACCTCGATTCGCAGGGCGTCCTGCGAGTTCATGAATGCTGGGCTTCAATGCTAGACTCGCAACGGCCGAGGACCGCCGTCGCCCACCGGCGGCTTCGCGCCGCTGAGTACCTGATCGCTTCAGGAGGCGAGCACATTGATCCAGAAGCCAGCATGCATGCTGCTGGTCTTTTCCACAGAGCCGGCGATGCACACCGGGCTTTCACCGCACTCCTTTCCGCAGGAGATGCGCTCTATGATCGAGGGCTTACAGAGAGAGCGCTCGCCGCGTTTGATGGCGCCGCCGCCACGGCCACTCAGCCGCTGGAACGTGCAACCGCACTGCTCCGGACCTCGCTGTGTAAACAAAGCACCGGAGACGTAGCCGGTTCGCATGACACTGCCCTACTCGGACTGAACCTCGCTCGCGAATGCCCCCCCGACCCCTCGGGGACGTACTTACTGCTAGCCGCACAAGCAGCCGACACCGCTTGGCGCACTGGGCGCACGTTCGACCATTTCCTCACGAGTATTGTCGCGCAACTGGCTGACGGTCGTACCTCACTTGAAAGCAGACATCACGCCGCGTTCTGCTCGCTTCGCATCTTGTTCAACGATCGCCAGAGCGCTCTTCTTGACGACTTAATCCACAACATTGAGCTGCTATCGCGCGCCAACAAGCCGACCATATTTGGCGATCTAGCATTGCTTGTCTTGGCCGCCGAGAGGGGCGACGTCGATACCGTCATGCGAATTGATGGGCGCCTGCCACGACTGCTTGAAGGAACGGCCCCTGCGTTCGTTCACGCACTTGCACTCCGGTACCTGAGCCAAGCACTTCGCTGGACAGGCCAGTACAGACGCGCCATCGCTGTTTGTTCGCGAGCCGCCATCATCACTCGAGTGCACCGCCTAGCCAACGAAGCAAGTATTCTGGCTGTCCAGGCTAGCTTTCTTCACCTCGACCTAGGTGACCTCGCGCAAGCGACGACACTTTTCAACGAGGCGCGTTCTCTTTCAGCGAGCCTTGGCCCGAGCGCCGAGCGCTCAATGGCGCTGTGGCACCTAGAGTCACGCCTTCATATTCAGAAGGGCAACTTTCGTGAGGCCTACAATTTGCTACTCACGCACATCGCCGACATTGAATCAGACGCGTTGCTGAAAAGGAAATGCGCCGCCGCAGCAATGCTAGCGTATGCTGCCGTCAATACCGGCGATAGCACTACCGCTGATGACATGCTGAAGCTGGCCCTCCCAGTCTTTGATAGCGAGCCGCCTTCACTTCAACTCGATTTTCCAGTGGAGCTTTTTGGGCGCACCCTTTCTGAGCTCAAACGTTCTGACGAGGTCAAGCAACTAACCGACACCTACCTCACAAAGCGAAGTTCGAACTTCCCCGTCCCTCTTGCCCCAGCGTTTTCGCTCCTCAGGAGCTTGCACAGCCGCACAGCGCAAGGTTAGGCCGCATCTAGCTTATCGGATTGTTCTTCCGACCGGATAGCCGCTACCCCATAGCCTGGATCAGCCGCCTCAGGGCATTCAATTGTCGCCCGGATTATCTCCTGCTCCATCTCCGCCCAGACTGCGTCCTTGAGTAGCAAGCTGCACATTCGCGGATCGAACTGCCGCCCTGACTGCTTGGCAATTTCAGCCCTGACAACAGAAGGACTGAGTCCGGCCCGATAGGGTCGCGTGGAGCACATCGCGTCAATCGTGTCTGCAAGAGCGATAACTCGAGCGCCAATCGGAATTTGCTCGTGACTAAGCTTTCGCGGATAGCCCGCACCATCCCAAGCCTCGTGATGTGCCTGAATGACCGGAACCAAGTCAGCAAAGTGCGACACCTTCCCAACGAGGGTGGCGCCCTTGTCTGGATGCGTTGTCATAATTCTAAATTCTTCGTCGTTGAGCCTACTCGTCTTCCTAAGAATTGGCGCGAATTCTTCGTGAATCTTGCCAACGTCATGAAGAAGTGCCGCGGTTGCAATCCGTTCTGTTTCCTTCGAGCCTAGCCCAACTGAGGTGGCAACGAATCGCGCATATCGCTGCACTCGTTGCGAGTGACCGGAGGTATACGGATCACGAGCTTCGATAGCGGCAACCATTAGCTGCAGTAGTTCTTCATTGATTTTTTGGAGGGCAAAATTCTGCTTGTATAGTTGCCGCAACCCAAGCATAGGAAGCGCAAAGGCCGCCGACCAGCTTGGCCCAAATTCGCGGTAAGCCACTGAGAATAGCAGGATTAGCGGGAAAGCAAATATGTCATAAACTGCTGACCCTCTCATGCTACGCAGAAAGTATGACCTTGTCTTGCCGCCTTTGTCCGCGGCTACAACTGCGCTTACTGCAAGCTTATTAATGACGAAAAACGCGACGACCATCGCGAGAAACGCTAGCACCGGCGGCCCTTGGACGAGGATGGACCGCCCACCGAGCATTCTGTATATCGCTATGGCAGCAACTTCCGCGAAGAGCTGCTGGCTCGTATTGAAGACAATCTTCTGGATATTCTTCCGTGCGATTATCTCAGAAGCCGCGACGCTAACTACAACGGCAGCTAAAGCGGCAGCGTTCGGTGCGATTAGCGCGACACTGAGGAACGGAAGAAATCCAATCGTTCCGGATGTTGACTGGGTTGTCTGATATCCCAGAAGAGACGCTAACGTTCCGAAGATAAAGAAGAATCCGGCCGCCACCCACTCGGGATTCCCGGGGGAATCCCAAGACGCCGTTGCGAAGAGAGCCGAGCAAACGGACGCCGTGGCAACTAGACGCACGACCCGCGCCACTTCTCGCTTGCTCATGATGTGTCGGAGGACCCCCCGTCCCCACCTCGTCCTTAGCTCCAAACCGCCGTATCACCCAGCACAAACGCGCAAATCGCGCTCAGCAGCGACGTGATGATCGACATTGAGAATCACCTCCCTTCGATGAGATCGCCCGGCTTTCACCGCGGCGTTCCAGCAAAGATCGGCTCCGCTCATGCGTCGGTCGTGACGCGTCTACTTGTGTTCCCTCCGCTCCCGGAGAGAACGGGGGGTTCCCTAGTTCCTCAGGCCGAAGGGTGAGACTTCATCCGACTGCCCTGACCACCGATTCGTCGCGTCGAGGACGGCCAGCACTGCCGCGGTCTCCACGCTGTCCCGTACCTCACACGTTCCCGTGAACATCTTCTGCTCCCGTCCTTCCCGGACGACAAGCCCGACGAAGACGAACTCCCGATCGAACATTGACAGCACCCGGGCACCCTCCAGCGCGAGCACGCCGCGCGCCGTCACAGCGAGCCCCAGGGCCGCCACTGCCGCCCGCGCCGCCACCTCCACGCGATTCCGGTCGCTCGGCACCCCTTCCTCCGCCTCACCGGCGTAGGACTCGCCGCCGACACGCAGCGTGACGCGACACGTCACGCCGCGGGCGCGGGACCCGCGAATCTCGACATCCTCGAAGTAGACGTGACGCCCCGGCACCTGGACGGACGTTGGCGATGGCGGCAGCACAGTCGCCGACGCGTCGCCGGCCGGCCGCGAGGCCGTCGCCGCGATTGAGATCTTTCGATGATCGACCTTGAGGCCGAGGCGCGCCATCAGCGCGCTTTCGATGTTCCGGACGTGCTGCTTCGCCGGCGTCACCCCCGACACGAGCACGTGCACAGCCTCTATTCCACCGGTCGGCGTCGCGGTGATTCGCACCGATGTCACATCCTGCAACGTCGCGATCAACGCCTCGGCGTCGCGGAGCGGCAACACAGACCCCGCGATCACATCGCCGGTCGGTTCGCTGGGCTGCGATAGGGGAATCGTCACGGTGCTCCTCGGATTCGGACGCGCCGGAATGCGCAACTGCGCCTTCCGGTGTTCGAATCTTTGACGACGGACCCCTCAACCGGGTAACGGCACCCCGGACCCTGTCCAGCTCTCCCCGGCGCGACTCGGCTACCCCTGATACTCCTCGGGGACCTGATACTCCTTGAGCTTCCGATACATCGTCCGCTCGCCGATGTCGAGCAGCTCGGCGGCCTTTCGCCGATTCCCTCGCGTCTGACGCAGCGCGCCGAGGATCGCCGCCTTCTCGATCTCCGCCATCGTCATCCCGGGCGCGAGCGTGAGACCGGCTCCGGCCGCCGGCACGCCCGGGGGCTCGAGCCCGCCGACGGCGGGCGAAAGGGCGACCGCACTCCCGGGCACCCGGCCGACGCCGCCCTGAGCCACCGCACCGATGCCAACGCCGAACCCCGCTGGGCCGACCACGTCTCCAATGCCGCCCCCGACGAGTCGCTCCACCGCCGCGCGATCCTCATCGACCCGCCGACGCAGTTCCTCCAGCTGGAGCTTCATCTCCACGAGGCTCCGGACGATGAACTCGAGTTCGCGCCCCTCGGCCCGCCCCTCCTCCCGGAGGATCGGCCCGATCGGGACAGGGAGCAGCCGATCGGCGCCGCCACTTCGGATCGCAGCGGGGATGTCATCAACCCCGATCTCCCGACCGGTCGCGAGCACGACCATACTCTCGAGCAGGTTCCGAAGCTCGCGCACGTTCCCGGGCCACAGATATCGCACCAGAGCCTGCATCGCCTCGGCCGAGATGCCGTGGAAAGTGCGGTCGTGTGCCTGCGCGAACTCCTGCACGAAGCGGCGGACGAGGAGCGGAATGTCCTCGCGTCGCTCCCGCAGCGGCGGGAGATAGATGCGGAGGACATTCAATCGATAGAAGAGGTCCGACCGAAACTCGCCGCGCTCGACGCTCTCCCGCAGCGGACGGTTCGTCGCCGCGACGACGCGCACGTCCACCGGGATCGCCTGCGTCCCGCCGACGCGCGTCACCTGCCGCTCCTCCAGCACCCGCAGGAGCTTCACCTGCGTGCTGGGCGGGATCTCGCCGATCTCGTCGAGGAAGAGCGTCCCGCCGCTCGCGAGTTCGAAGCGGCCGATGCGCCGCTCCGCGGCCCCGGTGAACGCGCCCTTCTCGTGCCCGAAGAGCTCGCTCTCGAGCAGCGTCTCGGGGAGCGCCCCGACGTTCACAGCGATGAAGGGCTTGTTCCGACGCGGCGAGAGCTTGGCGATGGCGCGCGCGACGAGCTCCTTCCCCGTCCCGCTCTCTCCCTCGATGAGCACTGTGCTCGAGACGGGCGCCATCTGCGTCACCTGCACGAGGACCTGACGGATCGCCTCGCTCTCCCCCCAGAGCCCGGTCTCGCGTGCGACGCGCTGCCGTTCGAGGAGCGCCTGCACACTCGCCCGCACCGCCTCGGGGGCCACCGGCTTCACGAGCACATCCGCGAACCCGAGACCCCGCAGGCGCGCCTCGACCGAGGCGTCACCGACATCGGAGAGGCCAATCACGGCCGCCCCGCCCCAGAGCTGGTCACGCACGAGCCCGAGGGTCTGCGGATCAAGCAGCGCCCCGGAGCACACGATCACTTCGGGCCGTGCCCGCTCCACCTGGCGCGTGAGGTCGTCGAGCGGCGACACCATCGTCGTCGCGATGCCATCGGCCTCGAGCAGCGCGTTGAGCCGGCCGGCCGGCTCGACGTCGGTGAGCGTGATGAGGACACCCATCTACCGCTTCACCGTTCCCTTGGTCCAGAAGGGGAAGCTCGCGATCGTCCCGACGACGCGCTTGCCACGGATCTCGACCTCGAGCGTCTTCCCCGGCACGGCGTGTGCCGCGGGGACGTACGCGGTGCCGAGGCCGCAGCCGACGCTCGGGCTCATGATCCCCGACATCACGGTCCCGCTCGGGGCCCCATCGACGAAGACGGGATAGCCATGCCGCGGGATCGCCTTCTCCGTGAAGGTGAACCCGACGAGCTTCCGCGGGACGCCGGCGGCCTTCTGCGCCTCGAGCGCCGCGCGGCCGACGAAGTC